>CANQCJ010000168.1 GCA_947589205.1 uncultured Ruminococcus sp.
TACCGCGGTACATCTCGGTAAGCTCGGTCTGCGATTCTTCAAAGCAGGGATCCCACATAAACTGGTAAGCCTTATGCTTTTTCGCCAGCACCCTTACCCCCTCGAAAAGATCCGAGACGGTCTCCTTATCAGACCAGTCGCAGCAGGGACCGTGAGGCGCATAGAGGAACGAACAGCCGAAGAAGGGTATCTTTTTTATTATGCAAAGGCAAGTACCGCGGATCTTTCCGTCCGCGCCGCGCGATATCACCGCGTCCCAGCCCCAGTTGTCCTTGACCTTAGGCCAATTGAGCGACTGCATAAAATTTCCGAATTTACAATTCTCCGCAAATTCTTCATATTCCGCAAGCATTTTTTTATCCGATTTATTTATTATCTCCATTATTTTACCATCCCAAAAATATTTATAGACTTCCATTGCTATTATATCACACTATATTATATCACAACGGCTCGATAAAATCAACTATTTTTTTATAAATACTTTTTGGTGCAAAAAGCTTTATTTTTGTGGAAATTGTTGAATAGCGAAGATCTCTTTACTTTTTCATTTTCATAGATATATCAAACGCCTTGACCGAATGCGTCAGCGCGCCGAGGGAAATTATGTCTACGCCCGAAGCGGCGACAGCGGCGATATTTTCCTCCGTGACGTTGCCGGAGGCCTCCAGCAAAGCCCTGCCGTCTGTAAGCCTTACCGCCTCCGCCATAAGCTCGCAGCTCATATTGTCAAGCATTATAATATCGCAGCCGACCGCGAGAGCTTCCTTTAGCGCGTCGAGCGTTTCCACCTCGACCTCTATTTTAACAGTATGCCCGAGTTTTTTTCTGAGCGCTTCTACAGCGCCTGTTATCGAACCGTAAGCGTCGAGGTGCGTGTCCTTGAGCATAGCGCAGTCGGAGAGATTGTAGCGGTGATTTTTACCCCCGCCGACCGTAACGGCGTATTTTTGAAAGGCGCGCAGACCCGGCAGAGTTTTCCTCGTGTCGGCAATGCTCGCGTTCGTGCCCTCTATCAGCCTTACGCAGCGGTTCGTCGCCGAAGCAATGCCGGAAAGGTGCTGTAAAATATTGAGCGCGGTGCGTTCGCCCTTGAGCAGGGCGCGGGTGTGAGCGGTCATCTCGGCGATGATATCGCCTTTTTTAACGCTTTCTCCGTCGCGGATATAAATTTTGAAAGAAGCGTCCGGATCGAGCAGGGTAAACACTCTCTGCGCGATATCTATCCCGCAGAGAACGCCGTCGGCTTTTGCCGCATATTCAGCCGTGTCGGTCTTGCTTTCGTCTATAAGATTGTCCGTCGCCGCGTCGATGTAATTTATATCCTCCGCAAGCGCGTTTTTTATCATATCGTCTATCTGAAACGGCATAAGTACCATAGCTTGAACACCTTCCATTTATTTAATTTTCGTCCGGCCTTTCAAATATCGGCATATTCGGTATCTCCTCGCTGTTCGAGCATATTCTGAACGCTTCGGTGAGGATAATATAAGCGACCGTCGCCAGACTTCTTGCTTCCACATAATCGCGGTCTATCTTAAAGCTTCCGCTGTCAAGAACGGAGAGTATATCCGTTACCTCCTCAAGCCCCTCCATAAGTCCCTGTACGTTCGGGATAACAAAATAATTCTGCTGCATTATCCTGCGTATCTTAGTACGATAGCCGTGGGGCAGCTCCGGCGCATTTTCGCGCAGCTCAAAGCTGTAGGGAGCGAACGCCTTCGGCGCGGAGGCGGCTTTTTCGTTTATGTCCCTTGCGGCGCGGCGGGAAAAAACGTGCGCTTCAAGCAGAGAATTGCTTGCCAGGCGGTTGTTTCCGTGAACTCCGGTGCAGGAGCATTCGCCGCAGGCGTAAAGTCCGTCAATATCCGTTCTCGCATAGGTGTCTACCCTTATGCCGCCCATAAGATAATGCTGGCAGGGGTATATCGGGATAAGATCGGTCGTCATATCGAAGCCCGCTTCATAGAGATTTTTATAGATCATCGGAAAGCGTTTTTTTATGAAATCGGCAGGCTTGTGGGTTATGTCGAGATAAAATTTATCGCTCCCCGTCCGCTGAGCTTCAAACACTATAGAATGAGATACCACATCGCGCGGCGCAAGCTCCAAACGCTTGTCGTAATGCTGCATAAAGCGTTCGCCGCTGCAGTTCCTGAGATACGCGCCCTCTCCCCTCACCGCTTCGGATATTAGAAAGCATTCGCGGGTACGGCGGTCGCTGAACGCTGTCGGGTGAAATTGGATATAGCTCAGATTTTTTATCTGCGCACCAAGGCGGTAAGCCATAGCTATCCCGTCGCCGGTAGCTATCGCGGAATTTGTCGTATATTCGTAAACTCTGCCTATACCGCCCGTTGCGAATACGGCAAAGTGAGAATTTGCCGTGAGATATTCACCGTCCTTTAAAACAAGGAACGAAAAGCCGGTGAAGGTCTTAGCGGCGTCGCAGACGAGAGAATTTTCCCAGACAGTGACATTTTCAAGCGAGGTCACGGTTTTGAGCAAAGTGTCCTCTATCTCCTTGCCGGTGCAGTCGGCGTGATGAAAAATGCGGTGCTTGCTGTGACCGCCTTCGAGCGTGCGGTGATAATCGCCGCTGTCGGTCTTGTCAAAATCCGCGCCAAGCTCTATAAGCTTTGCAATGTCGATATGCGCTTCGTTTACGAGCACGTCCGTTGAAACGGGATCGTTCTCATATCCGCCCGCCACAAAGGTGTCATGCTTATGCTCCTCCGGAGAATCCCCCGGAGAATCGTATACCCCCGCTATTCCGCCCTGTGCAAGCGAGGAATTGCAGAGAGTAAGCTCTCTTTTAGCGATAACGAGCACATTCAGATCTCTTGAAAGATTATACGCGGCATAAAGTCCCGCTGCTCCTGCTCCGACTATTATAACGTCATAATTATTCATAGCGCTTCATTCCTTTATTTTCCTCCGCGCCGCATAAAATTCGCTCTAAGCGGCTTCCCGCGGTCACGGCGTCCGTGCGGACTTATATCTTTAATTCTATAATAACACATTTTAAGTGTTAATTCAATTATTATTTTGTTAATATTTACATTTCCCGACACCGTACGCGATTATTTTTATTTTATTAATAAATTTTATTTTTTAAAAATATCTATAACCCCTTGACACTGCACTTTTTTTATGCTATAATATTATAGCGTTAGGGTAAAAGCTTTCCGATCCTCTTACTTCTCTTTTTACCTCTAACTTCCGATCTCTAATAGGGGTATAGCTCAGATGGTAGAGCAGCGGTCTCCAAAACCGCGTGCCGAGGGTTCGATCCCTTCTGCCCCTGCCACCTAAAACCCCCGAAAGCACTACGTTTTCGGGGGTTTTACTTTTTTTGACAGCGTTAAAAAATCGGCGTTTGGTTACCATTTGGTTACCAAAGTTATCACAATTTATTTTAGGTTATAAACAGATAAAAAAGATATGCCATAGTTTGAGTTTCATAATTTGATATATCTTTTTTTGAGCATTTTCTTCACCGACCTCTCTGTATGCGGTTTTTAGGACTTTTTCGGCTCTCTAAATATTTAAATATAAAAATATGAATATGATGAAAGGCTTGTTCCAAAGCGGGGCAAGCTCTTTATTATCCGCCGAAACCCCAGCTTAGCCGGGGTTTCAAAAAAGCTTTAGCTACTTTAACTATGAGTAGAAAAAAATAACCTCTATCACTTCTTATTTGTTTATATATCACCATTCGCCTGTACTTCGGTGCGAATACTACATGATACTTGCAATTCCACTTCGAATGTGCTAAACTATTTATATCGTCTCTTGTCATTGACGATACCTCCTTTGATTTTTAAGTTTCGGTTGACAGACCTGTTCTTATTCTATCATAGGAGGTTATTTTTTTCTACTCATAACTAAAGCGGACAACAAAAGCGACAAAGATTACTCTTAGTTGCTTTGCATAAAATTTTCTTTTAAAAGTTTGTCTAACTTTCTGGGGTCAATTCATCTTTGACAATTCGCTCTTTTGCTTATTTGTCCTCATCACTACACTTATCCAACCCGTGCAGAAGCTGTATGTATACGCACTCTGCACGTTCATGTTCCTCGCTGTCCGTAGACATCATCAGCTCAATAAAATACGCCTTCGCTTCCTCATGGTCTGTCCAGACCTCACGCCTGTCGTTGCATACAGTAGTGACCTTGCGTGACTTCGGCATTGCCAATTCTGAAATTTTCAACATAGCTGTTACATCCAAATCAATATTGTAGAGGTTTCGTCTGAACCTTGGTCGTGCGAAGCTCAGACAGTATATACCATAATAATGCAAGAGTCAAGCGCTGCGGAAAATCTGTGCCTATTCTTGTGAAAAGTCCGGCAATCCGGATACATTCTCCTGTGCGTAATAACGTAGGTGATAGGACTGCTTCCCGGTGGCATAATAGGAATAACAGATTATCAGATCAGGTGAGTTGTTTTTTAAATAACTTTTCACTGAATTTATATTCAAAAACTTGACAACATCAATTCATCGTGATATAATATAGTTATACTGAATTATAATTCAGAGAAAACATTTTCAGAAAAGAAGTGATACCATGTTCATCGGCAGAGAAAAAGAACTCAGGCAGTTAAATGACGAACTTTCCTCATGGAAACGCAAAACGGCGGTACTGGTCTACGGCAAGCGCAGAGTCGGGAAAACCACACTGCTGCGTGAAGCCGCAAAGAGTTTTGACGGCATCGTCATCAA
>CANQCJ010000169.1 GCA_947589205.1 uncultured Ruminococcus sp.
GTGCCTTGTAATAGCCCATTCCCTCATAGCTTACATGGAATGTAGCCTGAAGATCTTCATCATCGAGAGAACCGGAATAATCGAGAGTTACCTCAAGACCGCCCGTATTGGACAGAACCTCTTCTCCGCAGTTGTTTCTGCAAAGACCGGGGTATTTAAATTCAAAATTTGCTTCGCTCATAACTCCGCTCGGAACGTGGTGAGCGTCCATTCTCGATTCGCTTACGAGCATATAGTCCTTGCACTCGTAGCCGTCAACGCCGACAGTAGTCATATCTTTTGAATTTATCGGGTCGTCCATTGTTGCGTCAAGACCGTACCAATCGCCGTCTATCTCGACCTCGCACCACATATGAAGCTCCGGAACATCGGAATCGTGCTTGAACACGCCGTTCACCAGCACGCAGGGTATGCCCAGCTCGTCCATTATCGCCTTGTAGGCGCGTGAGTAGCCCTCGCAGACCGCTTCGCCCTTAACAAGCGCACCGTATGAAGTGCGGATAAAGCCGATGTTTTCCTGCCTGCACTTGTCCTCGAGCCTGTAGCTGACGTGCTTTGTAACATAGTCGTGAGCAGCTCTCGCCATAGCCGCGTTCTTGGTCTCGTTGTTTATCGGCTCAGCTTTTTGAGCTTCGGCAACAGCCTCGGCAAGCTTGGCTTTGTATTCGCTTACAGCGTTTTCCACATCGGTTTCGGACTTGAATCCGGGGGTGTAGTAGCTGTCGGATCTTCCCGTACCGATGTAAGCGTGATATTGACCGTCCTTGCTTAATGTTATTCTTACCGAAAGATAAGAAAAGTCAACATAGAACACATCGGGGTGATCTACATAGAATGCGTCTCTTGCCGCGCCGTAATCGGCAAGCATTTTTGTTCTTAAATTGTTATAGCCCTCGATCTCCGTCTGCGACAAATAATGCTCCGAAAGATCTATTTCGCCTTTTCCGCTCTTGAAAAGACCCTTCTCGAGCATTTCTTCCATTGCATCGTAAAAGACCTTTGATTCATTGGTAAGCTGTCCATAGAAATACTTATACGGAGCAGCGTTCACCGCGTAGGGGGCAGCCGCGCTGACAACAGCAGTCTGTGCGGCGGGAGAGTCGGCATAGCTGAGCATTGCGCCCGCCGGAGCCGAGCTTAAAGCGATTGCAGCCGACAAAACGGCTGATAGGATTTTTTTCGCCATCATAAATATCGATCCTCCTGTCGTTTTTTCTATGATTTAATTTTAATATAATTTTCACTCGTTTGTCAATAGCTAATTTGTTAAAAATCACTTATTTGACAAAATCTTTACGATTTGTTAATATTTCCGCCTGTCCGCGCAAACCGTTGAAAAAACTACCTGTTAATTGGTTTTTTCTTTTAAGAAAACATCGAAATTTGTATGTTTTATTAACTAATTTCTTTGGATTAATTAAATCAGCAAACAAAAAAAGATCTCCCCTCATATCAAAGCGGAGAGACCGTTATAGCTTTATTTATACGTCTTTAAAATATTAAACAGCACCTCGACGTCGAGCGGCTTTGCGATGTGGTCGTTCATGCCGCTTTCAAGCGCCAATATCCTGTCCTCGTTAAAGGCGTTCGCCGTCATCGCGACTATCGGGATATTCGCGGCGGCTTTATCCGGAAGAGCGCGTATCGCTCTCGTCGCGTCGTAGCCGTTCATCTTTGGCATCTGCACGTCCATGAGGATAAGATCGTACTGACCCGGCTTGAAATCCTTCATGATCTCGACCGCCTGCGTGCCGTCCTCGGCGCAGTCTACTATAAGTCCGGCGTTGGCAAGTATCTCGGTGGCGATCTCGCGGTTAAGCTCGTTGTCCTCGACAAGAAGTATCTTCATTCCCGCAACGTCGCTGTTGTTTTCGTCGGGCAAAAGCTGCTCGGGCTGCTTTGACGCGACCTTTCCGATAGATTCCATAAGCGTTGTGCGCAGAGTAGAAAGGAAAATAGGCTTGCTGCAAAACGCCGTGACGCCCGCCTCGCGCGCTTCGTTCTCTATTCCCTCCCAGTCATACGCCGTGAGGATTATTATGGGCGTGTCCTCGCCGATAACGGCTCTTATCCTCCGCACGACCTCTATCCCGTTAAGATCGGGAAGCTGCCAGTCTATGATATACGCGCTGAAATCGTCCGCAAGCTCTATCGCCTGCCTTGCGTGCAGCACCGCCTCCTTGCCGGACATCGTCCAGTCCGCTCTAAGCCCTAACTGCACCAGCATTTTCGTTACGCTGTCGCAGATGCTGAAATCGTCGTCGACGACAAGCGCGCGCAGTCCCTCGAGTTCTTTTATGACCTCGACCTGCTTTCTCTCGGAAACGAGCCGCAGCTCTATATTTAAAATATATTCCGTACCATTGCCCTGCTGACTGTGTACCTCTATCGTTCCGCCCATCATGTCAACGATGTTTTTAGCTATCGCCATGCCGAGACCCGTGCCCTGGATACCGCTTATCGTAGAGGTGCTCTCGCGCTCGAACGGTTCAAAGACGTGGCGCATAAATTCCTCGCTCATGCCTATGCCGGTATCCTTTACCCGTATCTCATAAGCGGCATAGCCCTCCGGAGCGCCGTGCTTCTGCTTTATCGTCAGCGATACCGAACCGCCTGCGGGCGTGAATTTTATCGCGTTGCTCAAAAGATTCAGCAACACCTGATTTAAATGCAGCCTGTCGCAGTAAACGTCCTCGTCTATAACGTCGATCGTATCAATAAAGAAATTGAGCTGCTTTGAGTGCATCTGGCTTTGCAGTATATCCCGAAGATCGTGCAGCACGTCCGGAAGAGAGCATTCGGTCTCTTCTATATCGACTCTGCCGCTCTCTATCCTGCTCATATCGAGAATATCGTTTATCAGGCTTAGCAGATGATTGCTCGAGGAAAGTATCTTAGCAAGATAATCGCGCATTTTTTCGGTGTTCTCTATATTAGAAGCCGCAAGCGTCGCATAGCCTATTATCGCGTTCATCGGCGTGCGTATATCGTGCGACATATTCGACAGGAACATCGTCTTTGCGCGCTCGGCGTTCTCCGCCTTTACAAGGCGTTCTTCAAGCACCGCTTTTTCGAGCGTTATCTTGGTGTTGCGCAATATCCAAATAAAGTAAGCTAAAAGCAGGACTATCTCAATACCCGACATCCAGAAGAAAATATTTCTCGTGCGGTAAAGATTTGCAAACGCTTCCGACTGCGGAACGGTCACCGCTATGCTCCAGAGATTTTCGCTGAGGCTGTCGTTGTCGTCCGAGGTGATAAGCGGCGAGTAGTAGAGATACATAAACTCTCCGCTGGTGTTTGATCTCATTATAATGTGTCCGTCGCCGCCGCCGAGCAGCTCATCGCGCATTTCGGCATAGGTCTTGCCGCCCTTGGTCTCGCGGTCAAAGTCGTTTATGTTGCCCAATTTCCCGTGGCGGGTATCCATAATAAATTCGCCGGTCTTGCGGTCAATTATGTAAACGTCCGCGGAATTGTTGTAAAGATTTTCGGCGTTTATCGCCTTCGGCAGCTCGTTGAGCTCGGTAGTCGCATATACCAGCGCGACAGTCTCGTCGTTCTTAATGACCGGCACGAAATGCCTTATCAGCATATCGTTGTCATCGGTGATGTTGACCGATTTATCGGTGACGTGCTCGCCGAGAGCGGCTTCCTCTTCAAAGGACAGCTTGCCGAAAACGTCTATCTCGTTGCCCCTGCCGGAGATAACGACGTCGTTCGGCATGAGCACCGAAATGCTCGACGAGGTCATAAGCGGCGAGAGGTGAGACATCATGCCGCTTATCGTGTCGGTGTCTATCTCGTCCTCGAGAGCCAGTATCTCGGCTATCGCGTTGAGCATACTGCTGTCGCGCGAGAGCTTGCCGCTCATATCGGTAACGACCGAATCTACCGCCTCCTGCATACGTTCAAGGCAGCGCTCCTCGGTGTACCGGCTTATCCTTACATAAGAAACTATCATATTTACTATCGTTATAACGATAACGATAACAGTTACCGCTATACCGTTTTCTTTAAGCCTGAATATCCTGCTTTTTTTTGCCATAGCATACCCTCCAAAGCCGCCGCGCTTTTAATGCGCGTCATATCCGTAAAGCTTATCGGCTTTCTTTTTAATTATACAATAATTTATCCAAACTGTCAAGCTAAACCGAAAAAAGCAATACAAATTAAGTATGCTGTTTTGTGCGGCAAAATGTAAACTTTTTGTAAACAGCCGCAAGAATACGTTTACATCGGCTTATTAAACGTTTTCAAAAAAAATTGGGGGCTTGCAAAATTTTTGATTTTGTGGTTTAATATTATTAGAGCTTTTTTGGAGCTTAAATAAACAAGAATTTCCTTAGGCGCGTTTGCCGAGTAAATTACTATTTTTTAAACGAAAGGCGGAAATTAAAAATGAGCGTAAAGATCATCAACGGACAGTCTCTCCCGAATATGCCCTGGCAGGACAAGCCGGCGGACTGCAATGACGTTATATGGAGATATAACGCAAACCCGATAATCCCCCGCGATCTTCTCCCGACCTCCAACTCTATCTTCAACAGTGCGGTAGTTCCCTTCGAGGGCAAGTTTGCCGGCGTTTTCAGAGTTGACGACAAGGTAAGGAACATGGAGCTTCACGCGGGCTTTTCCGATGACGGCATCAACTGGAAAATAAACCCCGAGAGGATCGTTTTCGAGCAGGCCGACAAGTCTACCGAGGAGGTA
>CANQCJ010000170.1 GCA_947589205.1 uncultured Ruminococcus sp.
GCGTATCCTTATATCCGAAATACACATATTCCGAAAGAACGAACAAGGCCGCGGCGGCAAGCAATATCTGCGCAGACGCTTTAAAGTGCATACCGTTCATATCCAAACGGACTCCACACAGATTCGCATAGAACATCGCAGCCGTGCTCACAGCCGCGGCGATAAGCGCGAATATCCATTGGACGCGTTTTATTTTCATAGCCCCTGCGCCTCCGTTTTCATCGCTTCTATCCCGCGCACAGCAAGCGCCTCATAGCGCGCTTTTTTGTCTCTTATATGCTCTTCAAGCGGCGGCAGCAGACCCATATTGCAGCCCATCGGCTGAAAATCGCTGACGGCGGCGTTTGAAGCATAGCGGCAGAGCGCGCCGATCATCGTCGTTTCGGGCGGGATAAAGATATCCTTGTTTTCAAGCGAACGCGAAAGATTTATCCCCGCAATTATCCCGCTCGCCGCCGATTCGATATAGCCCTCGACGCCGGTGATCTGTCCTGCAAAGAAAACGCTCGGGCGGCTTTTGAGCGAAAAGCCGGTATTCAGTAATTTCGGCGAATTTATAAACGTGTTGCGGTGCATAACGCCGTATCGTAAAAACTCCGCGTTTTCAAGTCCGGGTATCAGCGAAAAAACGCGCTTTTGTTCGCCGAATTTCAGATTGGTCTGAAAGCCGACAAGATTGAACATCGTTTTTTGAGCGTTCTCCGCCCTGAGCTGCACGACCGCGTAATAACGCCTGCCGCTTTGCGGGTGGGTAATGCCCACCGGCTTCATAGGACCGTATCTCAGCGTGTCCCTTCCGCGCGAAGCGAGAGCCTCGACAGGCATACAGCCCTCATATACCGAGTAGCCGTTTTTTTCGCTCCCGTCAAAATCATGCAGCGGCGCGGTCTCAGCGTTTATCAGCTCATTGTAAAAGCGTTCGTATTCGTCTCTTTCCATCGGGCAGTTGATATAATCGGCTTCTCCCCTGCCGTACCGCGAAGCGAAAAATATCTTGCTCATATCAATGCTCTGCGCCGAAACGATAGGGGCGGCGGCATCGTGAAAATACAGATATTCTCCGCCTATAAGCTCGCCTATCGCCTCGCTGAGCTTGTCGGAGGTCAGCGGACCTGTCGCAACAACGGCGTTTTGCTCGGGAACAGAGCAGGCTTCCTCGCAGACGGTCTCTATAAGCGGCTCGTCGTTTATTTTTTGCGTGACAAGATCGGAAAAAAGCTTCCTGTCGACCGCGAGCGCGCCGCCTGCGGAAACTCTCGCCCTTTCGGCACATTCCATTGTCAGCGAACCCAATAAACGCATTTCCTCCTTTAACATTCCCGCAGCCGAGCCTATCCGTTCGGCTTTGAGCGAATTTGAACAGACAAGCTCCGCAAAGCCATAGTATTTGTGAGCGGGAGTATATTTTTTCGGCTTCATTTCGATAAGCTTGACCCTTATCCCGCGCTTTGCTAACTGCCAAGCGGCTTCACAGCCGGCAAGACCCGCGCCTATGACCGAAACGTAATTTTCCATAATTCTCAGTCCTGTAATTTTTTATCACGGTAATTTCTATTACGGTTCCGCCGCGCCGCGCCGATAGCCGCAGCCCTCCTTGTGGCAGACAAGCTCTCCGTTTTTGCCGCCCTTTCTGAAAAGAGTCGAGCCGCATTGCGGACACTTATGCTCTGTCGGAAGATCCCACGTCATAAATCTGCATTCGGGATTGTCCTCGCAGCCGTAATATTTTTTACCCTTTTTGGATTTTTTGAGCAGCACTCTTTTTCCGCAGTAGGGGCAGACGCCGCCGGTATCCTGTACGATCCTTTTGGTAAATGTGCAGTCGGGAAAACCGCTGCACGCCATGAATTTTCCGTATTTTCCTATCTTGACGACCATAGGTTTGCCGCAGACCTCGCAGACCTCGTCGGTCTCCTCGTCCGGCACCTTTACCCTAACGCCGTCCATAGCCTTTTCTGCTTTGTTAAGCTCTTGGTCGAACTCGCTGTAAAATTCCTTGAGCGTGTCCGTCCAGTGCATATCGCCGTTTTCCACCTTGTCAAGATCGTTTTCCATATTCGCCGTAAAGCGCACGTCGACTATCTTGTCGAAATGCTCACTCATAAGCTGATTGGTGACCTCTCCGAGAACGGTAGGCTTGAGCTGCTTTCCGTCGCGTTCGACGTAGCTTCTTGAAAGGATAGTCGTTATCGTCGGCACATAGGTAGAGGGTCTGCCAATGCCGGTCTCCTCAAAAGCCTTTACGAGCGAGGCTTCGGTGTACCTTGCGGGGGGCTGTGTAAAATGCTGATTTCCCGCAAGTCCTGCGACCCTGAGCTTGTCGCCCTTTTTAATTGCCGAAAGATCGTTCCTGCTCTCGGCGGGATCGTCGGAGGTCTCCTCATAAAGCGCCGTAAAGCCGTCAAACCTTACAGAATAGCCGGAGGTCTTGAAAATGCAGCCGTTAGCGGCAATATCGGCTGAGATAGTGTCCATGACGCATTTAGCCATCTGGCTTGCGATAAATCTTTCCCAGATAAGCTTATAGAGCTTATACTGATCCGAGCTTGCCCCGCTGCCCTTCACCTTATCGGGAGTAAGCTCCGGGTGAGTCGGTCTTATCGCTTCATGCGCGTCCTGCGCGCCGCTTTTTATTTTATATTTATTCGGCGTCTTCGGGATATAATCCTCGCCGTATTTTTCTCTTATAAAATCATACGCCTGCGCTCTCGCCTCATCGGAAATGCGCTGGCTGTCGGTCCTCATGTAGGTGATAAGTCCGACGGGACCCATTCCCTCTATGTCGATGCCCTCGTAAAGCTCCTGCGCGGCGATCATCGTCCGTCTTGTCTGAAAGGACAGACGCTTTGAAGCCTCCTGCTGCAGGGTCGAGGTCGTAAACGGCGCGGCGGGAGCTTTTCTTCTTATGCTTTTTTTGACGTTTTCCACAACAAATTCCGCGCCTTCAAGACGCTTTAAGATCTCGTCGGTCTGTTCCCTGCTGTCAAGCTGCGCCTTTTGACCGCCGACCGATTCGAGCTTTGCGGAAAAGGTCTTTTTGCTGCCCTTAGCCGAAAATGAAGCGTCTATCGACCAGTATTCCTTAGGAACGAATTTGCGTATCTCATCTTCTCTGTCGCAGATCATCTTGACCGCGACAGACTGTACTCTTCCCGCGGAAAGACCGCGCCTTATTTTTCTCCACAAAAACGGCGAGAGCTTGTAGCCGACTATCCTGTCGAGCACTCTTCTTGCCTGCTGCGCGTCCACAAGGTTCATATCTATCCGCCTCGGGTGTTCCATACCCGCCTTTATGCCCGATTCCGTCAGCTCCTTAAAGGTAACGCGGTTTTCCTTTGACAGATCTAGCCCGAGTATCTGCGCCAAATGCCATGAGATAGCCTCTCCCTCTCTGTCGGGGTCTCCCGCGAGGTAGACGTTTTCACATTTTTTGGCTTTTTGCTTTATTTCCTTGATTATCGGTTCTTTATCCTTTATATTTATATAATGCGGCTCAAAGTCGTTCTCTATATCAACGCCGAGCTTTGATTTCGGCAGGTCTCTGAGATGACCCTTCGAGGCTATTACCTCGTAGTCGCCGCTGAGATATCTTTTTATAGTTTTCACCTTTGTAGGCGATTCCACAATTATAAGCTTTGACAAATCATATTCTCCTTTTTGCAAGCTCGTAGACCCTACCCGGCAGTTCTCTTACAAGTCCCGCCATTCTCAGATCCATTAAGTGCAGCATAGCTTCTGACACGTTCAGACCGAGACGGCGCACCAGCTCGTCAAAGACCATCGTGCCGCCGCACGCCTCAAGCTCGCCGTACATCTTTCTTTCCGTATCGGAAAGCGACGATAAAATGCGTTCTATTTCCTGCGAAGCCGTTTTTTCTTTTTTGTTTTCGGCAGGGGAGGGGATAGGAGCGTCCTTTTTGGGCGTACTCTTATTATCCTGCTTTTTTTGCTTCTTATCCGCATAGCTCACCGTATAAGTATCTTTTGTCCGCGCGGGCGAAGAGGGCTTGCGCGGCTCTTGTAATGAAGCGTCTATCACGTCGAAAACGTCCGACGCGCCGTAAAGCGGATACGCTCCCGTTTTAAGCAGATCGCGCTGACCGAAATATCTTTCGTCGGTTATATCGGCAGGCGGCAGGACGAATACCGGCTTGCCCTGTTCTCTCGCCGTCTGAGCGATCTTTAGTCCGTTGCTGTCCGCGCTGCATTCTATAATAACGAGCGCGTCCGCCGCGCCGCAGAGTATGCGGTTCCTTAAAGCGTATCTGATATTCCCGAAGCGGTCTCTGTCGGTAAATTCCGCAATGATAGCTCCTCCGCCGACAAGCTCCTCCGACTTATCAAATTCCTCCGAATCCTCTAAAATGCCCTTGCCGCTCACGGCGACGGGTTCTATGAAATTTCTCTTGCCCTGCGTAAACACCTCTCGGTCGATGCCCGGCTCGAAGCCGGACAGCAGAGCGGCGTCTCTTTGAGCAAACTGCGGGATTATCGTGCGGATAGTTTTTATTGAAGCCCGATCCGGTTTTCTCGTTCCGCCGAAGGCTATTACCGGGCGGGAGGAAAGTCTGAGCGGTCTGCCCTTTACAAAAAGCACCGGCGGCGGGCAGCTTATTCTTCTCAGCCTTTTGGGATATTCGTCGTCGGTTATTTGTATAACGGCGATATCCTTTTTCT
>CANQCJ010000171.1 GCA_947589205.1 uncultured Ruminococcus sp.
ATCATATACCGGATAGCTCTCGAGCATAAGAATGCTCTCCCCTTCGGTAAGCGTCTGCCAGATCTCCTCGGTTATAAACGGCATGAACGGGTGCAGCAGCTTCAGCATTCCCTTCATTACCCACACAAGCGCCGTCTGCGCCGAAGCGGCGGTCTCTCCGCCCGCGGCTATCCTCGGCTTTGTCAGCTCTATATACCAATCGCAGTAAACGTCCCAGATAAAATCGTAGATCTTTGAAGCCGCAACGCCGAGATCGAAATTGTTTATGTTCTCGTTGACCTCTTTTGCAAGCCTGTTGAAGCGTGAAACTATCCACCTGTCCTCAACGGTCATTTTCGCGCTGTCAAGCGCTGTTTGACGCGCGCCGAAGCCGTCGGGAAGATTCATCATGATGTACCTTGCGGCGTTCCAGAGCTTGTTGGCGAAATTTCTCGCCGCTTTTACCTTGTCGTCGGAATACCTGAGATCGTTTCCCGGAGCGTTTCCCATCGCGAGCATAAAGCGCAGCGCGTCCGCGCCGTATTTGCCGATGATCCCAAGCGGGTCGATGCCGTTGCCGAGGGACTTCGACATCTTTCTGCCCTGCTCGTCTCTTACAAGACCGTGTATCAGCACCGTGTCGAACGGCTTTTTCTTCATGTATTCCATTCCCGCGACTATCATTCTCGATACCCAGAAGGTTATTATGTCATAGCCGGTAACGAGTACGTCTGTCGGGTAGAAGTATTCAAGATCCTCGGTCTTGTCCGGCCAGCCGAGAGTTGAAAACGGCCAGAGCGCGGACGAGAACCAGGTGTCGAGCGTGTCGGGATCCTGTCTCATCGGCTTGCCGCACTTCGGACAATCCGCACTTGATTCCTTCGTAACGACCATTTCTCCGCAGTCGTCGCAGTAAAACGCCGGTATCCTGTGACCCCACCAGAGCTGACGGGATATGCACCAGTCGCGTATGTCGTTCATCCAGTTGAGATAATTTTTCTCAAACCTTGACGGCACAAAGCTTATATCGCCGCTCGTTACGGCTTCTATCGCGGGCTTTGCAAGCTCGTCCATTTTTACGAACCACTGAAGCGAAACTCTCGGCTCAACGGTCGTGCCGCAGCGGTAGCAGGTACCTACATTGTGCGCGTGCTCCTCCGTTCTTACCAAGAAACCGCCTTTTTCGAGATCCTCTACTATGCGCTTTCTCGCCTCGTATCTGTCAAGTCCGGCATAGGCGGGATAATCGTCCGTAATTTTCGCGTCGTCGGTCATTACGTTTATGACCTCCAAATTATGCCGTCTGCCGACCTCGAAGTCGTTCGGGTCGTGCGCGGGAGTTATCTTAACGACGCCCGTACCGAATTCCATGTCAACATAGCTGTCGGCGACTACCGGTATCTCTCTGCCCACAAGCGGCAGTATCAGCGTTTTTCCAATTATATCCTTATAACGCTCGTCCTTCGGGTTTACGGCTACAGCCGTATCGCCGAGAAGCGTTTCCGGTCGTGTGGTCGCAAGCTCAACATAGCCGCCGCCGTCCTTTAACGGATAGCGCAGATGCCAGAAATGTCCCGCCTGATCCTCGTATTCTACCTCCGCGTTGGAGATCGAGGTCAGGCAGTGCGGACACCAGTTTATTATTCTTTCGCCGCGGTAGATAAGTCCTTTTTCGTAATAGCTTACAAAGACCTCCTTTACCGCTTTGGAGCAGCCCTCGTCCATGGTGAAGCGTTCGCGCTCCCAGTCGCAGGAGGAACCGAGCTTTTTGAGCTGAGACACTATCCTGCCGCCGTACTGCTCCTTCCAAGCCCACGCGCGTTCGAGAAATTTTTCTCTGCCGATATCGTCCTTTGTAAGACCTTCCTTTCTCATCGCTTCAACGATCTTCGCTTCGGTAGCGATAGAAGCGTGATCCGTTCCCGGCAGCCAAAGCGCGCAGTAGCCGCTCATTCGCTTGTAACGGATAAGAATATCCTGCAATGTATTGTCCAGCGCGTGACCCATATGAAGCTGTCCGGTTATGTTCGGCGGGGGGATAACTATCGTAAACGGCGTTTTTTGTGCGTCGCGCTCGGCGTGAAAGCAGCCGCTCTCCTCCCACATTTTATATATCCTGTCCTCAAATTCAGAGGGCGCGTACATCTTTTCAAGCTCTTTTTTCATTTGTACAAACTCCTTACCGATAATTTTTTTGAGAAATTTTTAAGCGTATCTGCATTCGGACTCGCGTATCCATCTCTCTTATCAGCTTTATTGAAATAAAAGTTTTCATATCCATAATTTTCTCACCGTATATATTATCTCACGCGGCTTATACTTTGTCAAGCTTTATTTTATGAATTTTTCAAACCAATTCAAGATCTATCCTGCCCGCGCTGACGTCCGCCGAGACCGCCCTTACTCTTATTCGGTCTCCGACCGTGAAGCATTCGCCGCCGGGGCGTTTTATCGAAAATTTTTCGTCAAAATAATAATCGGGAAAGCCCAGCGAACCTATCCTTACAAACCCCTCGCAGCTGTTGTCAAGCATGACGTACATTCCGTGCGGCAGGCAGGCGGATATCACGCCGTCAAATTCCTCTCCGAGGTGCGCGCGCATAAATTCCGCTTTGTAGCAGTCCTCGCAGCCGCGTTCCGTCTGCATGGCGATAAGCTCCGTCTGCGTCGCCTTATCGGCTGCGGCACAGACGAATTTCCCGAATTTTTTATTACACTCCTCCGCTCCGCCGCCGCTCAACGCTTCGCTCATTATGCGGTGTACCGCGAGGTCGGGATAACGCCTTATCGGCGAGGTAAAGTGCGCGTAATCGCTTAGCGCAAGTCCGAAATGACCCTTCGGCTCTGTCGAATAGACCGCCTTTGACATCGACCGCAGCACAAGCTCGTTTATCACCGGGAATTTGTCGGTATCCTTTACAGAATCCAAAATTTCCGAAAGCGTTCTCGGCGAAACTCCCTTGTCAAAATTATGCGCTGTGCCGAGCTCGTCAAGACCGGCTTTTAGCGTTTCAAGCTTGTCCTCCGGCGGATCCTCGTGTACTCTGTATACGAACGGCAGCTCTCTTTCTCTGCCGAAACGCGCCGCGCATTCGTTGGCGCAGAGCATGAAGTCCTCTATCATCTCCTGCGCTCTGCCGCTTTTGTGTACCCTTACGCCGACGCAAACATCGCGTTCGTCTATAAGCAGCTCGCTCTCTACGGTCGAAAGCTGCGGTGCGCCGCGCGATATCCTCGCCGCCTTGAGCTTTTCGGAAAGCTCAAGCATTACCGGCAGGGCGTCTAAGACCTCCGCGTATTTTTCGCAAAGCTCACGCGAATTGTACCCCGCGATAATGTCGTTTATTTCGTCGTACACTCCCTTTACGCGGGAACGTATCACCGTCTTTGCAAAAAGATAGTCCTTTATTTTCGCCTGCTCGTCAATGTCTATCAGAACCGAAAACGCCAGCCTGTCCTCGTTCGGGTTGAGCGAGCAGATACCGTTGGACAGCTCCGGCGGCAGCATGGGTATCACCCTGTTGGCGTAATAAACGCTCGTGCCGCGTTCAAACGCTTCATTATCGAGCGGCGAACGCGCCGTCACATAGTGCGAAACGTCCGCGATGTGCACCCCCAGGCGATAGCCGTTCTCGGTGCGCTCTATGCTTATCGCGTCATCTATATCCTTCGTCTGCGCTCCGTCAATGGTAAATATCGGCAGACCGCGCAGGTCTAAGCGTTTTGCAATTTCGCGGCTGACGCTGTGCGGGTCGTTGACCTCCCTCGCCTGCGCTATCACCTCCGGCGGGAACATCGGAGTAAGTCCGTTAAGCTCCAGCACGCTCAGCGCGCAGACGCTTGCTTTCAGCGAGCTTCCGAAGCTTGTTATAATTTTACAGCGGTGCTCGGCGTGGCTCTCACCGAAAAAGCTTATCTCGGCAAGCGCCTTGTCGCCCTCCTTGAGCGAAAGCTCTTCGGCGTTTTCTATCTGCATGGCGTAATTCGACAATATATCGGGGACGATCTTTAATTCGCCGAATTCGTTGACGATATTCCCGGTAAAGCGGGAAAACTTACGTTCCTTTATCTGCTCTATCCTGCCCTCTAATTTGTCAAGCTTTCCTAAATACGTCTCGACAAGCACGATATCCCCCGGCAGCGCGCCGGCAAAATACTTGCCCGGTACGAAAAATTCCGCGCCGTCGTCGATTTTTCTGACAAATCCGAAGGTCTTTTTAAGCCTTGAAACTCTGCACTCGACAAGTCCCTCCTTCGGCTTTAAGCGGTAACCCGAACCGCGCTTTTCTATTTTTTTCTCCTCGATAAGCCTTTCAAGGCAGCGGTTAAATTCCTTGCGGCTGAGTTTCTTTGAAAACGGCTTGTACAGCTCCTTGAAACCGCCGACGCTGCCGCCCTTTTTGTTCAGCAGCTCGATTATCTGCTTCTCCTTGTCCTTTTTCATATTTACTCCTTAACAAAAATCGCCCTGAAAACAACAGGGCGAATCATCTTTTATTTGTTTGAAAACGATATTATGACGTTGAGCGCGAGCGTTACGATAAACAGCAGCACCGCCGCCGCTTTTGTAAATTTTGAAAGCTTCGCGTCCTTTGTTCTGCTCTTGTTTCCCTCAAAAAACGATGAGTTGTAGCCGCCGCCGATCGCGGAGGTCAGTCCGTCGTCCTTGCTGTCCTGCTGCTGTGGCTGCTCTGGGG
>CANQCJ010000172.1 GCA_947589205.1 uncultured Ruminococcus sp.
CCCCGTATGTCTTGACGCCGTTCGCGATATTCCCGGAACCGCCGTTAAGGTCATATTTGACCGTGTACGTTTCGGCCTTCCAGACGGCGTAAAGCGTGACGCTGGCATTGCTCGTATACTTTGCTCCGGCACCGTACTGCACGGAGTCAGCCTTGCTGCTTGTTGACCAGCCCATGAAGGCATACCCGGTGCGCGTCGGTTTTGTGCTGCTGAGCGTCAGATCGACGCCGTGCGTCTTGGTCTGAGGCGCGGGAGCGCCGGCGCCGCCGTTTGCGTTGTAACTGACGTTGTACTCGTTGGCACGCCATACGGCGAAGAGCGTAATGTCGCGATTTTCGGAGTAGACACCGCCCGCCGTCTACTTTGCAGTCGAAGCGGATGCACTCTCCGCCCAGCCGAGGAACCTGTACCCGGAGCGCTGCGGTACCGTACTGCTCAAAACAAGGCTCTGATCGTGGTTCTTCTTTTGCGCCGAAGGAGCGCCGGTGCCGCCGTTTGCGTTAAACGACACAGTATACGTTTTTTGCAGATCGGATGTATAGACCCACGCGCATCTCTTGCCGGCACTCGCCTGATATATTATCTGCGTTTTGTCCCCGCTCGTGGCAACGACAGTTATCTCGTCGCCGGCATCGATCCAGCCGATGTTGTATTTCATGTCTGTTCTGAGATATGTCTTGGCATATTTCGGAGCATACATCGTATACGGCGCGGCGGACGAATTGATAAACACGGATTTGGGAACGTATACGGTCTTCTCGGCGCCTCCGTCCCACGGACATCTGCACTGGATCCATCCGTTCTCGTAGACCGCGGTTATCACGCAGTCATCATCAGGATAAATGTGACCAACGTATGCCCCGCCGACCGAACCGTATGCATCGACGTTGGAGGTCGATATCGTCCTGCATTTGAAGGGAACGGGATAGGTCGAAACAGAGGGAGGCGTCAGTATCGCCCACCCGCATTTGTTTCCGCCGGATGAGAGAGGATAAATGACCTGAGTATATGCACCGGAAGAGCCGACTTTTGTAACTGAATCCCCCGCACCGATATACCCGTAGCTTGTCGCACCGTTGCTATGAGTATATGTAGTCGTCTGAGTCGATACGGTCGTCTGCGACGGCGTATATCCCGTATTCAGGAACGTTGACAGCGGAGCATAGACAGTCCGTCCTGCAGAGTATCCGTTCCACGGACAATTCAGTTTACACCAGCCGTTTTTATATACTTCTTGTACCGTACATTCGTCTGATGCATAAATATAACCGATGCTTGTGCCGTTAACACTGTCATACGCCGGGGTGTTTGCATTTGCAAGGTTATAAGCTTTAAACGGTGTAGGATAGCGGTTATCCTTTGAGTATGACGGAGAGGAGGATGCCATCTCCTTCGGAGCGGAGAAGATCGTTACAGAATACTGCATGCTGAGATCATAAGTGTGTCCCCAGCGTATCTTGCAATTTGCGCCGCCGACGTTGCACTCTCCGACTGTTATCGTTGACCCCGAAACGGACGTAACGAACACCCAGTGCCCGCTGTTTTGGTTTACGTCCGGCCCGTAAAAGTGAACGACGTCGCCGGGCTTTACTTTGCTTATTGATGCGGTCGTTTCCCAGCCTGAAGCTCTTTCTCCGTACACCTCATAGGCGAGCCTTCTCGCAAAGCCGCAGCACTGTGACCCGCCGTCGAAGTAGTTACAGTCATACTTATGAACATAATCTTCGTATTTCCAGTCTCGCCAGGATGAATGGTGTGCGCATTCTGTGGAAGTAACACTGCTGCCAAAGCTTTCGATGTGATTATCAACAAGATAGTCGGCCGACTCCTTGCTGTTGTTCACATAGTGGTTCCAGTATTTACCGTCAGGATATTTCGCCTGAAGCTGTGAAACGGAAAGTCCACTGATCTGTACAACACTCTGCGCCGTCGCGCTGTCCGATTTTGTTCCTGCGCTGTCTGCTGCCGCAGTCGTCTGCATCGTATACGGCAAAAATGTAAACAGCATGGACAGCGTGAGAAGCAGCGCTGCTGATCGTTTGAAAAAGATCGACATCATGACCTCTTTCCTCCTTTAAAATAAAGATATGTAAAGCTGATCTCTCAGCGATTTACCGATTAACTACATGAGGGAGCTCGGAATATGCACTCCAACCTGAAAGGAATCTCGCAAGTATCATGCGATCCTCCGGGGAGACCTTACCGTCGAGATTTACGTCTGCGGCAAGCATATTTATGGTTCTATAACCCTTCATGCATGCCAAATAGCGTGTAAGGATGAAGCGGTCGTATGAATTTACCACCCCGTCGTCATTTACGTCTCCGTAAAGAATGTCATGCGAACAGTGCAGCAGCTCTGACTCGTCTATCCAGCCTATCTTATACCCCCCGCCATATGCATCCGAAACGGGATAAAGCACTTGGATCGCGCTTCCGTACTTTCCGAATGCATAGAATGTATCGCCTGCTCCGATCCACCATGAGAGAGCTTCCGACAGCTCCTTCTTGGGGTAAACCTGAATTCTTTCGTCGGTGTGATATGCAGTTTTAACGTGATCGTGGCCATATATGAAGTTTGAGATCGGCGTGTATCCGGTAAGCGTACCGCCTGTCGACGTGAGCGGGAAGGTAACCTTGCACCAACCGTCGGCGTAGACACTGTCGATAGTGCAATAATCTGATGTGTAGATCTCGCCGCATCGCGTTGTACGATCCTTTTTCGTCACTTCAAAATTCGAGTCCGTGCACGGATACCCTTTTATCGGGCAATATTCATTGAAGAGCTCGTCTTTTGGCTCGGGAACCGCATCAATTTCGTTGCTTCTGGTGACGGTACTGTAAACCGAGCCGTTATAAACCAGATATCCTTTATCATCCACGGACGATAACTCAACGGTTCTTTTCCTTGCGACCGGCGGCGTCTGCTCATATATCGTAAGGAATTCGTCGGTCACACCGCCGACCCATATAATGTGTCCGCCGCTCGTGTTGCTCAGCGCATCTCCGGGGCGTATGTCTCCGGCAGTCACACCGTAAAGCGTGGTGCCGAAACTGCTGTTCTTTATTCCGTAAACGCTGTCATACCTGGGATTCAAACCATTTATAAACTCTCCGCCGAACACCTCGCTTACAAACGTAGCGCAACACGAGCCGTATACGGGGCCGGTCCGTTCGGCGTTCATCGAATTGCAGTATGCAGTGACGGAATAGTTATTCGCGGCAATATTGTCATACTGCTCCAGCGAAAGGAGGCTGTCTACGCCAAGCTCCCACGAAAACAGAGTGTACGGCATGCCGACGACCGTCTCTCCCGCTTCAAAGTAGTTTTTGCCGTTGTACGGGTTATCGTTCCACGTAGCTATGCGCCGGCTCGGAGTCCACGTATAGTTGACGATTGCCTCCGCCCTTGCGAGCATATCCGAAAACGACGTTCCCACGTCAGGCTCCGACGCATTTTGCGGTGTGATGTTCACTGCAGGCGACGATGACGATGAAAGAAACACGATCGCGGCAGCAATAAACGACACAATTCTCATCTTCATTATGTATTGACCTTCCTTCTCTTTTACGATTGACAGATCTCAGGACACACTGCGAAAACATTTCATATCGCGCATTTCTCAGCGGACGCCGATAATCATGGAATTCACACTTTGCGAGTTCAGACCTAGAATCGACCGTAAACAGAAATTTTTTGCCATTCTTTTTACTGTCACCATTGTATCACACAAAAGCAGCCTTCAAGGATTTCAAAAATCAAATCGTTGTTATTTTATTCATCAACGCAACCGGCTCTGAGATTCGTACTTGCCAACTCAAACACCGTAAAAAATATTTCTTTCCTTATACCGCCGCCATTGTATCATATAACCCCCGCTGCCGCGGGGGTCATAATCACAAATCGTTATCATTTTATTTATTAAGGCAATGGTAGCTGTGCTTCGAATTTTTCCGCTTAAAAACGGTGTAGAAATGATCCTTCGCCAATCATAATACATGCATTACTTGTCGCCACACATTTTCACATCATATTATGTTAAACTCTCACTTCTAAGTAGACAAAAATCTTGCGTATAGAATCTGCTAACAAAAATTGTGCCACCGCGTATGCGGCGACTAAGCAAATAATATGATATTGACAGCATTTTAACATTCGTATATGTTCGCAAGCGGAATAATAAAGCTTGGGTAAATTTGTCAGAATAGCACATAAAGCCCTCACTTCGGTTCATTATATGACATTGAAAAAGATTAAGAAGCATCTTTGTGTTTCTTCATCTCTTCTGTCAAAAATTATATTTCTCACTTTCCAAATATTAGCCACTGGGTTTCAAATTGCTTTGTATCTGTTTTTAGTGTACGCAATCCACATACTGAAGCACATTTATCTCCATATCTTAAATCTTAATTGTATCGAAAAATCTAATTGACATGCTATTCTATCGACTTCAGTGAAAAAGAGGAACCGCACACCGCGATTCCTCTTTATACATTATTCCTGTTACGCCGGTTTCACATCCTTGCCTGAGAAGTAGTTATCA
>CANQCJ010000173.1 GCA_947589205.1 uncultured Ruminococcus sp.
GCGGGTTCGTCCGAACAGAGCCGCACCATGCACATTTCCATTTCTATCCGCTTGTCCTGCGCGCGCGCAAGACGCTCGGAGGTCTGCTGGAGCAGCAAAATGCAGTTGAAAATTCTTTCTAAGGAAAAGCCGCGCGCCGTTTTTTCCAAACGTTGGTATTCGTCGGGCGTACAAATTATAAGCTCTTTAATATTGCGCGCCGTCTTGATCAGCATGAGATCTCTGACGATCCCAAGCAAACCGGCGCTAAGAAGTTTTTGATCTAACGATTTCGTATGAAGCTCATCTATTTTTGCCACGGCCCCTGTAATGTCGCGCGCGGCGATCCTGTCGATAAGATCGAACAGATATTCTCTGCCCGCCAAGCCTGCGGCGTTTGAAACGACCGAGGCGGTTATGCTGTCGGAATACGCCCGGCAGCGGTCAAGAAGCGAAAGCGCGTCGCGCATTCCTCCGTCGGAGATCCTCGCTATCATCGAAGCCGCGTCCGCGTCTACCGAAAAGCCCTCCTGCCCGGCGATGTAGGTAAGCCTTGCAACGATATCGTCGGTGCGGATACGGTTAAATTCAAAATGCTGACAGCGGGAAACGATCGTTTCGGGAACCTTGTGTACCTCGGTCGTCGCAAGAATAAATTTAACGTGCGGCGGCGGCTCCTCCATCGTTTTCAGCAAAGCGTTGAACGCCCCCGGCGAGAGCATATGCACCTCGTCAATGATATATACCTTATAAGCACAGCTTTCCGGCGTAAACGCCACGCCCTCGCGCAGCTCCCTTATATCGTCCACGCGGGAATTTGAAGCCGCGTCTATCTCTATTATATCCGACAGCGCGCCGTCCTCGGCGGCTTTGCAGGTCTCGCATTCAAGGCAAGGCTCGCCGTCATGCGCGTTCGGGCAGTTTATCGCTTTCGCGAAGATCCTCGCGCAGGTGGTCTTTCCCGTTCCGCGCGAACCGGTGAAAAGATACGCGTGAGCGGTCTTGCCTGCGGCGATCTGATTTTTCAGCGCGGCGGTTATATGCGGCTGAGAAACAACGTCATCGAACGAACGCGGACGCCATTTTCTGTATAAAGCCTGATACATACCGCTTTTGCACCTCCCGCTAAAAACCTTGGTTTGTCAAAAAAACGATCCGACATACAGGCGTGCAGGCGAAACTGCGTCACACGAAGCCAACTGCTTAATGCTGCTCGGTTCCCCGCCTGACATGGTTCACAGTGTTTCATTGCACAGGACCCGCACACCTGTATCTCGGATCGCAGGGCGGACTTATAATGCCGTAAGAATTTTCCGACCGTTTATCCGCCCTTGAGGTTTTGTGATCTTGACCGCGTTCAAGGTCTGAGCCGACGGTTCAGACACTTACCTCTGATACTCTAACATCTATTATAGCACACTTTAGATCAAAATGCAAGTGTTTTTTTAAAAAATTTTTCTTATCGGGTGAAAATCTTATAAAATTATTGACAAGGCGTTGCTTTTGTGTTATAATTATTAATGGACTTGAATGTAAATTCCGATTTTTTACAGATTTTATTTATATTATCCAACTGTCGGCTGTCGGCTTCAGCCGAAACGCCTGACCCAAAAGCCGCCGACCAAGCTTATGAAAATCCCCTTGCCATAAAAGGAGTTCTAAAATGACTGAGATAAAGCTCGATTCTAAACTTAAAAAGCGTACATTATATATTTTTCTTGTGAGGACAAATTCGTTTTTTTCGCGGGTGATAGCGTTTTTCACGCATACAAAATACACCCACGCTTCTATCGGGTTTGACCCGAATTGCGGCTGCTTTTACAGCTTTGCGCGGCTGCATACCGCCACCGCCATTCCCGCCGGCTTCGTGCGCGAGAGCGCGGACAAGGGCTTGCTAAGTCTCAGTCCGAACGCCCCCTGCGCGGTCTACCGCGTAAGCGTCACCGAACAGGCGTATGACGATATCAAAAAGCAGCTTCAGAGAATGTACCTCAACAAGGCGCGCTACGGGTATAATTATTTAGGACCGGTGCTTTGCTTTTTCGGCATTCCGCTGCGCGTCAAGAACAAGTATTTTTGTTCCCAGTTTGTCGCGGAGACTCTTGCGCGGCACAAGGTAATAAAGCTGACAAAGCCCGCCTCCCTCTACCACCCCCGCGATTTCGAGCAGCTCCCCGAGCTGGAAAAGATCTACGAGGGTCGCTTGTCGGACGTAAGAAATCACCGTGAAAGTCCCGCGGTACATATTCGTATAGCGTCCTCCTGAAACAGAGGTCGGAGGTCAAAGGTCGGAAATTAACCGCCCCCGCTGTGAGCGGGGTTTTTTTGTTTCGTTTGAGGTTTTAAAAAAAGCTGTTGACAAATTTCGACAGGTGTGTTATAATACTATATAAGGACGACCTAAAACAAGCGCAGGCGGTAGGCAAAGACCTAAAAAGTCCGAGCCAGAATCCTTCTCCCGGAAGGGAGTGAGTCATTATGAGTATTTTAGAGATACTTACGCTGATACACCTCATACTCGATATCATCAGCATAATAGACAATAACAAAAGGAAATAACCGCCGGACACTCATAATGCGGCGGTTATTTTAATAACTACTTAAAAATGGGAGACACCGCTTGCGACGGTCGTCCTCTTTATTTTATTATAACACGTTTTTTCGGTCTTGTCAATAGGCGAGAGAAAAAATTCAAAAAGTGGTTGACAAAATTCTACAAATATATTATAATAATATACATAGGGGACGACCTTAACAAGCGCAGGCGGTAAATCCTTTCCTCCGCAAGGGGGTGAGCTGAATGACTATAGTGGAACTTTTAATGCTGCTCAATCTCATAGTTTCATTAATAGAGTTAAGCAATAACAAGAAAAAATAGCCGCCAAAATTCCACTTTGACGGCTTAACATAAAAAAGCTTCGATTAGGAGGAACACCGCTTGCGACGGTCGTCCTCTTTATTTTATTATAACACGTTTTTTCGGTCTTGTCAATAGCAGATCAATTTTTTACAAAATATTTTACAAGCCTATCATTCCAAAACCAGTATCGCGTTAGGTTCGTCAAACTGCGAATTGACGGTGGAATCGAGAAGCTCCTCGCTTATGCGCCGCAGGGGAACGCCGCTGTCGGGGGCTTGAGGAGCGTAGCTGTCGGCGTAGATGAACGTTCGCCTGCCGCCGCTCTCTATGCAGCCGGTTATTACGATAAAATGCGCGTTGTTGTCATAGGGCAGGTCATTCACATCGCCGTATTTTACCAACGCGCAGACCTGCTTGCCCTCGCTCAAAAGCGAATACACCGTGTCCGAGGGAGCCTGCTGCACGCTGTAGACGTTTTTAAGCGTCACGCCAAGCTCGTTTTCCGCAAAGCTCTGCATTGCCACCGAGGTCATTCCGCCGGGATAGCCGATAAGCGAGCCTTGATCGCCGTAGCCGCCTTTTTCGGCAGTCATCACCATGTCGTAATAACCCATGCTTCCGCCCGCCGATTCAAGCATCATGTACAGACACGCCACGCCGCAGGCGGAATAACCGTTCGTGCCGTATGCCAACTGACTTACCGCGCCGAGAGGAAGAATTATGCTCGTTTCTATCGGCATAATGTCGGCGGAACTAACGTTCGCCGTGCGGTCAACATAGTCAAGCTCGACAGAACCCGAATCTGTTTCCCGACCGGTGTAAAGTCCCCGCACCGTGCCGCCGTAGCCGACAGGGTCGTCTATTTCGGTATAATTTTCCATAAAATAAAGCCGCGTTTCCCCGCGCTCGGGCACAGCTTCGGTAATTTCAGCCGCGCTATCGGCCTCCGCCGGAGCGGATACGGTTTTTGCGGCAGTCAGGACGTCGTTTTCCTCATTATCCGCTTTACTCTCCGCGCAGCTTTTCAGCCATACCGTAATGGCAGCAATTATCAGTATTGACAAAACGAGTAAAAATCTGTTTCTTTTTATACGCGGCGGCGTCCTGCCCGAGACCCGCTCGCCCGCCGAGTCAAAATTTTCTTCATTCCTGTTTTTACTTTCCATACTTTTTCCCACTTTCACTTTTTCTTTTTACATACCAAAAATTTTTTCGCCGCCTCTCTTGACAAGATCGCATATCCGTGTTATAATATATTTAAAGAGGACGACCGTCGCAAGCGGTGTTCCTCCAAATGTTAAGCTACGTTTTATAGTAGCCGCCTTTTGTGGAATTTTGGCGGCTACTTTTTCTTGTTATTGCTAAGCTCTATTAACGAAACTACGAGGTTTAGCAGCATGATGAGTTCCATTATAGTCATTCAGCTCACCCCCTTGCGGAGGAAAGGATTTACCGCCTGCGCTTGTTAAGGTCGTCCCCTATGTATATTATTATAATATATTTGTCGAATTTTGTCAACCACTTTTTTGAATTTTTTCTCTTGCCTATTGACAAGACCGAAAAAACGTGTTATAATAAAATAAAGAGGACGACCGTCGCAAGCGGTGTTCCTCCTGTCTTTGACTAATTATGTTAAGCCGCTGATGGTCTGGATCGGCGGCTTATTTCCTGTTATTGTGAAGTCT
>CANQCJ010000174.1 GCA_947589205.1 uncultured Ruminococcus sp.
CACCAATTACCGCGCTCATGAGGCACTGCCCCGAAACGCTCATGCATAGCGCGCCGTGAACGAAAACCTCCGTCTCGATATCCTTTAAAGACAGCTCGTCAATTATCTCAAACGGCAGCTCCCGCGAAAGCACGGCTCTTTTAAACCCGAGCTGTTTTGCAAACTCGCAGCCGAGAGAGGTGTGTATCGTCATCTGGGTAGAAGCGTGAAGCTCCATATCCGGACAAAGAAGCTTTACAAGCTCCACGACCGCAAGATCCTGCGTTATAAGCGCGTCCGCTCCCGCTTCGCAGAGCGTTCTGAGCAGATCCGCAAGCTCTCCACGCTCGCTGTCGAAAAGCATCACGTTTACGGCGATATAGACCTTTACTCCCCGCGCATGGCAGTAGCTTACGATCTCTCTCAACTGCTCTTCGTCAAAATTAGCGGCGTTTGCCCGCGCGCTGAATTTTTTCATGCCGATGTATACCGCGTCCGCGCCGCCCATGCAGGCTGCCTTAGCGTGCTCCGGAGAGCCGGCGGGGGAAAGTATCTCGCAAGGCATTATTTTTTGAGCGGCTTCGGAGAATTATTCGCCTCATCGTCCGCCGCAAACTGCATTCTGAGCTTTATTTCGCTCTCCAATCTGCGTATGCGGTCTTTGAGCTGTTCGTTTTCCTTTTTAAGAAGCTCCGTTTCTTCTCTTGCTTCCTTAGCGTCCTCGGCGTAAACGCCGATCTGTGTGCGTATATTGTGTTCGGTCTTTTTGTTCTTTACCAGCTCGTCAAGACATTCGAGAGAAATTATCGCCGCAGCGTCCTGTATCGACAGCGACGGTTTTGCGGCTTTAAGCTCGCTCATGCGCGTATTGAGCATTTCGGCAAGCTTGTCGGTATATTCCTCCGATTCATCGGTCACCATCGGGTAGCTTCTTCCGTAGATATTAACGGTAACGTTATTTTTCATATCGGCGTCCTCCTTTTTTTCAGCTAATTTTATTATACACTATTTTTAAAGGAATGTAAAGAATAATTTTTAAAAAAGGCGGAGGAAAAGCTCCCCCGCCGATCTGACTTTATCCCATGAAATTTTCATAGCCCGCGTTTTCGTCTTTAAGGCTTTGTATCTTAGCCTTAACGGCGTCCACCTCGTCGGCTATCTTCTTCTTTATATCGTTGACCGCCGCCTGCGAGGTAAGGAAGTTGTTCTTCGCAAGCTCCTTCTGCTCGTCTATAGCGTCGCTCTCGGCGTTTATATCCACTTCCTTTTCGGAATACTCCTTGTTTGCGCGCGCCGTAGCGTTGTTATATTCCTCGTCAAGCTCCGCAAGCTTTTTCCTGTAATCCTCCTCCGCTCTTGCAAGCGCGGCTCTGTGCTCGGTCTGAAGCTCCATACGCTTGCGGCTCACCTCTTCGCCTCTTTCAAGCACCTCTTCATATGTAACCTTAGACTGCTCTACAACGCTCTCTGCCTGCTGAAGCTCTTCGGCGTAATCGGTCTCGCTGCTTCCGAGCTGCGCTTCAAGCTTTGCGATCTCGTCATTGTTCATAGCTATCTGCGACTGCGCGAAGGCCTTCATCTTGTCGAACGCGCTTCCGTTAGAGTGTATATCGAACACCGGCGCAGAAATTTTCTCCTCATACGAGGGCGTTTCAACGGCAGGAGCTTCTTCCTCCGAAGCGGTCTCCTCCGCAGCAGCTTCTGCAAACGAAGCGTAAGGCGAAGCCTCCGGCTCTGTCGTCTCCGGCTCGCTTTCATATGCCGGTATATCGTAAGCGGAGATCCCTTCCATAAGCGACTCGTCGGCAGCCGGCTCCTCCTCGGCAGCAGGCTCTGTCTCCTGAACGGGCGTCGAGTAATCATAGCCTAGATCGAGGTCGTCGGTGGAAATTCCGTCCATAGAGACCTCCTCCGTCTCGGCAGCCTGCGCTTCGGCTTCAGCCGCGGCTTCTTCCGCAGCGGCGGCCTCCGCCTCCTGTCTCTTTTTATCCTTTTCCATCATCATTCTCTCGAGCTTGCTCATTCCCTCAACGGGAGCTTCTTCCTCGGCGGCAGGTTCTTCAACGGGCGCGCCGCTCTGAACGTTCACCTCGGGAGTGTCTGCCTTGAGCACCGTTTCGCTCGGGTGGGGTATCGCGTTTTTGGAACGTATCACCGTCTCGGGGATACTGTCCTCTCCGCAGCGTCTTCTTATAACATTAGTAATAACGTCAGGCTTAACGTCAAGCTCTCTGGAAATATCGGTGACAGATCTTCCTTCCTTGAAAAGTCTGACCATTTTATCGTTTATAGATTCCTCTTTAACTCTTTTTCCGAATGCCGGCATATCAGCTTCAATCCTTTCGCTAAAAAATTTAACACAGCATATTTGACCAAACGCGCATTTGCACGCAATGGTATAAATAAATTATATCACAAAAATCTAATTTACGCAAGAGTTTAATAAAATTTTCTTCAAAAAATGGTGAAAAATTTTAAGGCTCTATTTTGTATATTATATAAATATGATTAAATATTTTAACATTAAATATTCCGAAAAAGACGCGGTTTATTTTGAAAAAAAACCGCGTCCGTCTATCTTCATTATAAGAAAATTATCAGATCTATTATCAGAACAATAACGATAAGCGCTGCCAAAACTATGTTGATTATTTTTCTGCGATCGTTTCCGCCGCCGTTATTTTGGCTGAACGCCGGAATAGGCGCGGGAGCGGGCGCGCTGTATGTATTGTTCTGCGGAGCTGCCGTCTGTTGGGGCATCGGCTGAGGCTGCGGTCTCGGCTGGGGCTGCGGAGCGGGCGCGGGCTTCGCAGTGACCGTTGCCGCCGCAGGCTTGGGCTTGGGCTTCTCATCGCCGGCATAAGCCGTATCCATAGAAAATTCCGGCGGCGGGGGCGGAGCAGCAGGCGCGGCGGTCTCCATATCCGGCATAACGGCGGCTTCAAAGCCGTCAAAATGCTGCGGCATATCTCCGCGTCCTCCGAAGGTATCTTCGTTTATCTCGGGTATGATAAGCTCGTCCATAGTCGCAGGCTCTTCCGGCGGCTTTTCCTCCTTGGGCTTTTCGACAGCCACCTCACGTCCGCAGACCTCGCAGAACCTTAACCCCTCGCGAAGCAGATTTCCGCACTGAACGCAGTACTTCTGTTCCTTTAAAGGTTTTCTCTCGACGGGCGTACCGCATTTAAGACAGAATTTTTCCGTGCCGTTAAGCGGCGCGCCGCATTTTGTACAAACATTAGCCATAATTATCTTCCTTTCTTCCCTATAATCACTCTAAAATCGGCGAGACCGTCACATCGCCGTAAAAATACCAATTATTTTCATACCTTACAAGATAAAACTCCCGCTCGGCAGTTTTATGCTCATTCCCGTTCGGCGCAATAAACTGCAGCGTGACCCTCCTTGCCTTTGAAAAATCAAGCCTGTGACCGCTCTCGTCCTTGAGCTGTTTTTCAAGCTCGCCGACGTCCCCTTCTTCAAGCGGAGCGTCCCCGACTATCCTGATCTTCAGCCGTCCGCTGTAATCGGCTTTGTTGAAAACGCCCGAAATAAAACCCGGCTCATAGCCTTCCGCGCTTTCAAATTCAAGCTTTTTCTGCGGCAGAAAGCAGCTTAAATATCCCGCTTCATCGCCGTAATTGAGCGACCCCTCGAGAGCTTCTATCGGCTGCTCGTAATTGAGCTGCTCCTTGTCGCTCTCAGAGCAGGCTGTCATAAAAGCAAGGGCGGCGGCGCAAATAATTATCAGTCCTGTCCGGCGCATTTTCCATCACCTTTTCATCGTTATGACTTGTTATTAATAATAATACACCATTTTTAACAATTTGTCAAGAGAAATTTTCGGGAGCGTTAACGCTTTTTTAAAGCCGCCCCCGAAAAGATCTATATCATCGGCTTTCGCCGTTTACTTATAGTATGAAGCCTAAATCGTTTTTGTTCTTTGCGGCACAAAAAAACTTTTTTTGTCATATAATAAGGCAACACCGCACGAATGATTGTGCGTCAAATGCACAGACAGAAATTTCGCCAGATTGTGCAGAGAACGACCGTATGAACGATTTGGCGTTCATACCGAATACTTTCGTATTTCAAGGAGTTTCTGTGCAAGATGGCGGAATTTCTGCAAGCAGTTGACGTACAAAGGCGCAAGCCGATCTTCGTGCGGTGCTGCCTAAGCATTAGCGCGCGTATGGTTCTTTACAAAAGGAGAGTTTTAAATGGTCAATTTTGATAATTCGGCGACAAGCTTCCCAAAGCCCGCTTCTGTAAGAGCGGCGGCGGATCTCGCGTTCACACGGTATGGGGGAAATCCCGGCAGGGGAGGTCACGCGCTTTCTATTGCCGCGGCGCAAAAGGTATATGATACGCGTCTGAACGCTTCGCGGCTTTTCGGAGCGCAGACAGAAAACGTTATCTTCACCGCCAACTGCACCGCTTCGCTGAATATGGCGATAAAGGGCATAATGCAGTTCGGCGGGCATATTATAATTTCAAGCTGTGAGCATAATTCGGTGCTGCGCCC
>CANQCJ010000175.1 GCA_947589205.1 uncultured Ruminococcus sp.
TGGTATGGTAGTGTCTGTCGCAGCACAGGCACTGCGCGATGCGCCTGTCGGAAAATTAAAGAAAGGACAGTGATTATATGAAAGCATGGTCGTACTACAGACTTTCGCGCGATGAAGATCAGGAGATGAACAGTCTGCAAAATCAAAGGCAGATACTTGTCGATTACGCAGAGCAGAACGGGCATGAGATCGTCGGTGAAAGTTTCGATGACAACGTGTCGATAGGCCTCAAAAGTGCATAAGAACAGCCGCAGAATGACCTGCGGCTTTGATTTTTATTCATATATATCAGACGTCAATTATTTCGGGATCAACATCTATTATCTCAGGCTCTGCAACAATTTTTCCGGTGCTTTCTTTTGAGTTTCTATGTTTATCTTCGCCAACTGAAAAATCACCGTCTATGAACATTTTATAAGCTCTGTGTGCTATTGCTTTTGTTTCCGCAAAGTCAAAACCACCGTTGATCAATGCTCCGACACCCGGTATGAGCTTACCCATATTGATCAGACCTTTTTCGCCAAACTTAGTAACCAGTCTGAAGCTTACTCTTTGATTTATTTTGTTAATGCCTTTCCGGGTATCTTTTTTATCATGCTTTGAGCAAATTTCTGCCCAAACTTGATACCGAAGCTCTTTAGCAGCTGATTTACCGAAACTCCTGCAAGGCAGGCATAAACAAGCGTTTGTGTCTGGTCACTTTTTACGTCATATCCTGCCATATACGCCGTGCAGGATATCATTCTCATCTGTACATACAGCACGCTTGAAATATTTGCAGGAATTGTCACGGGTATGGTTAAGACCCCGCCGAAACCTGTGATAAATCCCGATGTTGTACATTTTGCGATCTGATAATTCAGCATAGACCTTGCAGCCTTTTTCACGTCCGGATCTTTTTCAAGATAATCAGCCGCCATATCTTCTATAGGCGGGCTTACATTCTTTATACCGTCCGCTGCCTTTTTGTATATTGCATCAAGGATTTTGAGGACGTCATCTTCGGTCAGGATATTTTTCTTTTCTTTTTTATTTTTCTTATTTCCAATTTCCTCATCGACAGCATTGTTTTCGTTATCCATAACAACTATCCTTTCAAACAAATTATACCTTATTGCAAAAAAGAGCCTTAAACTTTAAGTTAAGGCTCTAACAGTGCAGGTGAAGGGACTTGAACCCACACGACCTTGCGGCCACCAGCACCTGAAGCTGGCGCGTCTGCCTATTCCGCCACACCTGCGTATAAAAATTTGAGATCTGAATTTGAATTTTTGACTCGGCTCAAATCCAAAAACCGAGGTGGGATTTTTAGCTGCTCCACAATTTAATTGTAACCCATTGTCCGAGCGACCGCGAGCGCATTCCGCAAATCACCCGAACAATAATATTATAGCATACTTTTTTACGCTTGTCAAGCGTTTTTATAAAAAAATTTTTCCCATGCGCCCGGTAAGACTGCTGTCGGCGGGAAGCGTTAAAAAAATAATACCTTGTCCCCGCCCCTTGTGCTTATCCCTGCAAAAAACATAAGGGGCGTAATTTCGTAAAAGTCAAGTTTGATTTCGTAAAAGTCGATATCGTTATATTGAGAAAAACAGGATTTTATGATACAATATATATGTATATATGCGCTAAAAAAATCAAATTTTCAGTGCGCACAATTGTAAATTTTATCTATTTGTATAATATTTTTTGGAGGTATTAGAAATGAACATAGACAAAAAACAACAGGGAACTCAGCTGACAATATCCCTTTCCGGCAGACTTGACACCACGACCGCACCGCAGCTCGAGGGGGAGCTTAAACACAGCATAAACGGTGTTACCGACTTGACGCTCGATTTTGAAAAGCTCGAATACATATCCTCGGCGGGACTTCGCGTGCTGCTTGCGGCGCAGAAGGTCATGAACAAGCAGGGAGAAATGGTCGTGCGCCATGTAAACGAAACTATCATGGAAGTCTTTGAGATAACCGGCTTTTCGGATATACTTACTATCGAGTAAGGCTTGAGAAAATGATATGAAAAGAAAATTCAGAATGCGGCTTCAGCCGAAGCTGCTTATCGCGCTTATTATGATGGGAATTATCCTTGCTTCGGCGATAATATATTTTTTCACAACGCTTTTTGGTGCGCTTATGGAGGAATTTTACTCTCAGTCGTCATACGCGCAGACATCTATCGCGGCGGATGTGATAGATGCTCAGAGTATAAAAAATTATTACAATAACGGCGTTGTCGGCGAAAAGGACGATTATTACAAAGAGATAAATGATTATCTTCTAAGCGTTCAGGATAATATGGGGCTTATATATTACCGTATAGTCATACCCGACGGAGACGGAATGGTGGTCATCTGGGATACCGGCATTTCAAAAGAGGATAACGCGAACGAGCTCGGCAAACGCTTGAGCTGCACGGAAGAGGAGGCTTCGGCGTTGAAAAAAGCTTTTAAGCCGGACGCGGAGAGAACGGTGGTAGGCGGGGACGAGATAGATACCGTATACTCCCCTATATTAGACTCCGCCGGTCAGCCCGTCGCGCTTGCAGCCGTTGGTTTTTCTATGGAGCGCGTTTATATCATCACAGCAAAATTCATGCTCGTAACGCTTGTGGTGACGGCGATCATAATAATTTTCATAAGCATTCTTTATCATCTGTTTGTAAAAATGATACTTATCCGCCCGCTCAAAAAGCTTCACCATGCTGTAAGCGGTCTTGTAAGCGACAATATGGAAAAGCTTGACGAATTTAACGTTGACATAAAGTCGAGAGACGAGGTCGGCGATCTTGCCGACGCTTTCAGGCACATGTCAGAGAGCTTAACGATTACATAGAAGATCTCAGCCGTGTTACTGCCGAAAAGGAGCGCATAGGAGCGGAGCTGGACGTTGCGGCGCATATACAAAAGTCGATGCTGCCGTGTATTTTCCCCGCTTTCCCCGACCGTAAAGAATTTGACATCTGCGCCACTATGGATCCTGCAAAGGAAGTAGGCGGCGATTTTTATGACTTTTTTATGGTAGACAGCCGCCATTTGGCGATAGTTATGGCAGATGTTTCCGGAAAAGGCGTGCCCGCCGCGCTGTTTATGGTCATAGGAAAAACGCTGATAAAGGATCATACCGACAATGCTGAGGATCTCGGAAGGGTCTTTTCAAAGGTCAACGATATGCTTTGCGAATCAAACAGCGAGGGCTTGTTCATCACCGCCTTCGAGGGAGTGCTGGATCTTGTCAGCGGACAGTTTGATTTTGTCAACGCGGGTCATGAAATGCCGTTTATCTGCCGTGCGGGAGAAGAATATAAGCCCTATAAGATAAGACCGGGATTCGTTCTTGCGGGTATGGAGGGCATGAGATACCGCGCGGGAAGCGTCGCGCTTTCTCCCGGCGACAGGATATTCCAGTATACCGACGGCGTGACGGAAGCGACTAACGCGGACAACGAGCTTTACGGAATGGAGCGGCTGGAGAACGCGCTTAATGCCGACGTTTCAAGAATACCCGCGCAGCTTCTTATAGATATAAAAGCGGACATAGATAAATTTGTAGGAACTGCACCGCAGTTTGACGATATTACAATGCTTTGTCTTGAATATAAATGCAGAATGGAGGTTGAGGATAACGATGCAGGTGCTGATAGTTGAAGCCAAGCTGGAAAATATACCGAGGGTCACGGATTTTGTAAACGATAGTCTTGAAGCGCTGGGCTGTCCTATGAAGGTATGTATGCAGATAGATATTGCGATCGATGAAATAATGAGCAATATAGTAAGGTATGCCTACGGTGAAAATATCGGAAAGGCCGAGATAAAGGTCGAGGTAACAGAACAGCCGCAATCTGTGGTGATAACCTTCATTGACAGCGGCGTACCGTACGACCCGCTCAAAGCGGCGGATCCGGATATAACCCTTTCGGCAGAAGAGCGTCAGATCGGCGGACTCGGGGTATATATGGTCAAAAAAAGCATGGACGAAGTGGAGTATAAATATAAGGACGGACAGAATATCCTTATGATCACAAAAAGCTTCGGCAAATGATATTTCAGGAGGTATAGATATGCAGCAAAATATTTTCAGGGAAAAGAGTATCGAGCGGGTATCCTCGCCCGAGCAGTTAAACGACTACATTCGCGTCACCAATCCCGGCGTATGGATAACATTGGCGGCGATAATAGTCCTGCTTGCAGGGTTCATCGTCTGGGGCGCGGTCGGAACGCTTGAAACGAAGGTAAAAACGGTCGCGGTCTCGGACGGTCAGAGCGTAGTCTGCTATGTCAAGGAGGACAGCATGAGCGGCATTACACAGGGAAAGACGGTGCGCATAAACGATGAAGAATATACCGTTGAGGAGGTAGCCAAAGAAGCGGTCGCTGCCGATGAGGGATTTTCGGAATATACGCTGCACTTAGGCGATCTTGACAAGGGAGAATG
>CANQCJ010000176.1 GCA_947589205.1 uncultured Ruminococcus sp.
ATACCTTCATGCGGGTAACTCTTTCGTAAAGTCCGACAAGCGACGGCATATCGGAGAAATCCAGCTTCGGGTCTACCCCGTGGGTGTACATATTTAAAGCAAGCGTAACGATATCAACGTTTCCCGTTCTCTCGCCGTTGCCGAAGCAGGTACCCTCTATCCTGTCCGCGCCCGCGAGCAGACCCATTTCCGAATCCGCTACGGCACAGCCGCGGTCGTTGTGCGGGTGGAGCGAAACGACGACGTTCTCGCGGTATTTCATGTTCTCGCACATATACTCTATCTGCGAAGCGTAAACGTGCGGCATCGACATTTCCACCGTAACGGGGAGATTTATGATGACCCTTCTGTCCGCCGTCGGCTTCCAGATATCCAGTACGGCGTTGCAGACCTCGAGCGCGTATTCCGGCTCCGTGCCGGTAAAGCTCTCGGGAGAATATTCAAACAGATAATTCGCGCCCAGCTTTTTGCGGTATTCCTCACAAAGTATCGCTCCGCTGACCGCTATCTGCTTTATCTCTTCCTTTGATTTTCTGAACACCTGCTCGCGCTGAGCGACAGACGTCGAGTTGTAAAGATGCACAACGGCGTTTTTGCAGCCCTCGAGGGCTTCAAAGGTCTTTTTAATGATATGCTCGCGCGACTGAGTGAGCACCTGTATCGTAACGTCGTCGGGGATCAGGTTTTTTTCGATAAGCGTGCGGCAGAATTCGTATTCCGTCTCGCTCGCGGCGGGGAAGCCTATCTCTATTTCCTTAAAGCCTATCTCCACCAGCTTCGCGAAAAACTCCAGCTTTTCCTCTAAGCTCATCGGCACGATAAGCGCCTGATTTCCGTCTCTTAAATCGACCGAGCACCATATCGGCGCTTTGTCGATGTATTCCTTCTGCGCCCACTTCATGCAGGGGTAGGGCGGCATATAATAGCCTCTCTCATATTTGCTTGTATATTTCATTGCTTTTTCCTCCAATTTATAAATTATAGTTTTTTTATCTTTTTAAGATCGCGCCGCAGGCGCACCTTTGACTCTCTCCTCTTACGGTCTGAGCGAAGCTCAGACTCTGACCTCTAACCTCTAAAAGTATAGTCGCATTCCCTCTCTGAATTTTTTACCGATGTGCGTCATAAAGCATTCCCTCCTTATATAAAACAAAAAAGCCCGTCTCAGCTTACAGAAAGAGACGAGCATACCCGTGTTACCACTCTTATTCATGCACGGCTCGCGCCGGCGCACCTCATGCACATCAAACAATGTGCCGCCCTGTAACGGAGGCTTTTTCCGTGTACGGCTAATACCTTTGTCGGGTTCGCCGCACCTGCTCGGGGAGGAGTTATTTCGCAGCGCGCGTGCCGCCTTTCACCATAACGGCGGCTCTCTGAAAAACACACGTCCGCGCTTTTTTTCCCGTCAGCGCATTTGAAAAATATTTTGTGTTACTAACTATTATATACCGTATTTTTCGATTTGTCAACCGCGTTCACAAAAAGTTCAGAAATCGCTCTTTAAACAAAATTGACAAATTTTTATAGGTATGCTATAATATTATCATCAAATTTTTGTCAAGAATTTAACTTTCAGAAAGGAATGAGTACATATCATGCTGAAAAAATTACTGTCCGGTCTGTGCGCCTGCGCCGTTGCGCTGACTGCAATGGTCACGGTAAGCGCATCGGCGGCGGACTATAAGGGCTATGAAGGCTCTAACATCGGCGCGCAGAATTATTATTGGTACTGGTCTCAGCCGGTGCAGTCCTATCTTGTTCAAGAGGGCAGCAGGCTCATGCGCGTTCAGGGCGACGCGGTGAACGGCAAAATACTCGCCGAGTATTTCAACTCCTCATACGAGTTTGAAGAACGCAAGCTCATAAACGCAGAGCTGCCGATATTCGGCGCGTTCTATTCCGATTCAAGCAATTATTATATCCTCAGCGGTAAAACAAACGAAGCGAAGAGCGATTCCGCGGAGGTTTTCAGAATAACCAAATACGATAAAAGCTGGAAACGCCTGTCAAGCTGCAGCCTTTACGGCGCAAATACGACCGTTCCGTTCGACGCGGGCTCTGCAAGAATGGATCACGACGGAAAGTACCTGTTCATAAGGACCTGCCATCTGATGTACAGCGGACATCAGGCTAACGTTACCATACAGGTCGACACCTCGCAGATGAAGGTCACCGACTACTACACCGACGTTATGAACAAGGATTACGGCTATGTAAGCCATTCGTTCAATCAGTTCATAATAGCCGATAACGGTTCGCTTGTCGGTCTCGACCACGGCGACGCTCACCCGAGATCGCTTTCGCTGTTAAAATACAACACCAATTATTCAAACGGAAAATTCGTTCCCGGATATTTTACCCCCTGCTCGGCGGTCGACCTTATTTCCATTCCCGGCGATTACGGCGACAACTACACCGGACTTACGGTCGGCGGCTTTGAGAAAAGCTCCACCTCCTACCTCGCGGCGGGAACGTACAATAATTTTTCCGGAAAGGACTATAATGTTTACGTCGTAAGCGAACCCAAAACGCTCAACGGTTCGCCGAAGATCACATGGCTGACAAGCGGCGGCGTCGACGAGGACGTGCAGTTCGTAAAGATAAACGATTCGCGCTTCTTAGTCCTCTGGGTAAACGGCGGCAAGCTCAATTACGCGGAGGTCGACTCAAACGGCAAAAAGGTCGGTTCGACCCACACCGCAAACGCCCGTCTTTCCGACTGCGCGCCTATAGCTGCTGGCGGAAAAGTAATGTGGTATACATGGGACGGCGACGATATCGTTTTCTACAGCATAAATACGTCGGATATTTCAAAATTCAGCGCAAACCAAGTCAAAAAGACCGCAAGCACGCCGTCGACTCCGACAAACCCAAGCACACCCTCAACGCCCTCAACGCCGTCAACTCCCAACGTTCCCAAAATGACGATGACAAAGTTCACCTCGACGACTAACGCCGTCAGAGTAAACTGGAACGCGGTATCGTCTGCGGACGGATATATTTTGAGCTGCAATGACGGAAGCGGCTGGAAGGATATAGCGCAGACATCTCCGACAGTCACCACCTGCCGCCACGAGGGGCTTCAGCCCGGAAAGGTATACAGATACCGCATAAAAGCGTATGTTCTTTCAAACGGAACAAGATATACAGGCGACACGAGCGCGGAGCTGACGACCGTCACAAAGCCGTCAAAGGTCACTATAACCAAGGCTTCAAAAAGCTCGAGCGCGGTAAGGCTCTACTGGAACGCCGTAAGCTGCTCCGGCTATAAGATCCAGAAGCTCAATAACTCTACCGGCAAATGGGAGACCGTAAAGCTCGTTTCCTCGTCAAAGACAAACTACAGGATAAGCGGACTTGATTCCAACACGGTATACAAATTCCGCATACAGGCTTATTCCAAGTCGGGCAGCGCCAAGGCATACGCGTCATGGTCTAACACCAAAAAAGCTACCACGAAAAAATAAAAGCATAGTCCCCGTCCGAGAGACGGGGCTTTGCTTTATCTTAAAAATAGGAGAATATATATGACTTATCAGCATAAAGTGCAGTATTATGAAACGGATATGATGAAGATAACCCACCATTCAAACTATGTCAGGTGGATGGAGGAAATGAGAGTTTATTTTCTCGAGCAGATAGGCGCGCCGATGGATATGCTCGAGAGCATGGGGATAGTCAGCCCGGTTATCGAGGTAAGCTGCGAATACAAGGGCATGACGCATTTCGGCGACGTGGTTTCAATAACCGCCTGCCTTGCGGAATTTAACGGCGTGAAAATGCAGGTCTATTACGCCATGCACGACCAAAACGGCGCGCTCTGCTGCCTTGCCAAAAGCAGACACTGCTTTATGAAGGACGGCAAAATTATCAACATGAAAAAGAAGTACCCGGAAATTTACGAAAAATTCCTGCCGCATATCGGCGAGGATCTCGAAGAGTCGCAAAAGTAAAATTTTATCCGCGCTATTGTGTTTTGCAGAATTTTATGGTATAATATCTACATCGAAGAATTTACGGGAGAGAACAGGAATGTCAAAAGAAAAATTCAAGACGAAAATAGGCGGTCAAGCCGTTATAGAGGGCGTTATGATGCGCGGGAAAACTCTTATGGCTATGGCTTGCAGACTGCCCGACGGAACTATTGATATAGAAAAGTGGGAGATAGGCGGCAAGACCCTGCCGTGGTACAGAAAAACGCCGTTCGTGCGGGGGATATTCAACTTTATCGTGTCGATGATCGACGGCTATAAATGCCTTATGCTCTCCTCCGACAAGCAGATGCAGGATATCGAGGAGGAAAATACCAAATTTGAGCAGTGGCTGGAGGACAAATTCGGCGAAAAGCTGATGCCTGT
>CANQCJ010000177.1 GCA_947589205.1 uncultured Ruminococcus sp.
ACGAAAGCCGCTGAATGTGTTCGCGCTGAAAACATAGACGGCTATATAAATTATTACCATAACGATGTTGCCCTTGAACCAGTAAGGCTCGAGCATTTCGCTGTTGTAGACAGAATACCAGACAATGGAAAAGCCGTAGGCGAAAAGTCCGATTATCAGAAACGCAGCCATAAATATAAGCAGCTTTTTAAAACCGTCTCTTCTTTTCACCGCGTTTCAGCTCCTTTCGGCTCTAAGAACCTGTTCTGAGAACTTGTTCTTAGCATTCCCATAAACGATAGAAAAAGTTAAGTAAAATTCTTCAAAAAAAGACGGCGCGTAAAAAGCCGCGCCGCGTTTTACGTTTCGGCAGGCGGCGTTTCCGGCTCAGCCGCGGTCGGCTCGTCGGGCGGCGAGGTCTCCGGCGGATCCTCCGATGAAAGCATATCCTGCTTGCCGTTTTTCTTTAGTTTATAATATATGAATTTTTTGAAAATATCGTAAATTACCGCAAAAAGCGGCACGCCGATTATCATTCCGGCTACCTTCCACAATCCGCCGAAAAGCAGTATCGCAAAAAGCACCCAGAATGCAGAAAGATTTATGCTGTTGCCCATACATTTAGGACCTAAAATGTTTCCGTCAAACTGCTGCAAAATGATTATAAAAATTATGAAATAGATACATTTTTTAGGATCCATGACAAATATTATCAAGGCGGACGGCACTGCGCCGATAAACGGACCAAAGAACGGTATGATGTTCGTCACCCCGACGATAACGCTTATAAGCAGCACATCGGGAAATTTCATGATAGTCAGCACGACGAAGCATATCATTCCGACTATAGCCGAATCGAGCACCTTTCCGCGCAGAAATCCGCTGAACATTCTGTCGGCAAATTTTATCTCGTCAAAAAGCATATCGGCTGCCTTCGGGCGAAAAAGCGCATAGAGCGTCATCTTCGCCTGACGCGCGAACGTCCTGCGGGAATTTAACAGATATATGGAAATTATGAATCCGATGACAACGTTTAGCACAAGATTTACGATGACGTTGATACTCGTGCCGACGCCGCTGAGTATCGTCTCTATCGACGGCATAAGCTCCGACTGCGTCCATGAATCGAATTTTTCATAAACTACGTCGACTGCGTTTAGCAGATATTTTTTTATCTCCGGGTGGTCGGCAAGGCGGTTATTAGCCCAACCGAGAAAATCTCTGACATAATCCGGCACCGACATGACAAGCGAAAGAATGCTCTGCACGGTGGCGGGAACTATGAGCAGTATCAGCACCGCCAGCACTGCCAGAGCAGACAGCGCGCTTAAAAACACCGCGCCGCCCTCGGTCAGCTTTTTTCCGAGATCGTTTTTCGGGAGTATCTTCCCGAGCCGGCGTTCAAAAATATTGCAAAGAGGAGCAAGCAGATACGCGAGCACGCTTCCGATAAAAAACGGCTGGAGTATCGTTACAATAACGTCAAAGCCTGCCGCAAGCTCTTTTCTTCTGAACATTATAAAAATAAGCAGAAGTACAGCCGTCAGCACTGCAAACGCGGTCAGACCCGCGTAGAGATACGGCGAATTTAGTTTTTTCTTCATTTATCCGGCATCCTTTTTTTGCAATATAAGAACCGTCCGCAGAGCGGTTATGTTCTGCGGACAGGCTCTAACCATCAGATTTAATTATCAGCCTTTTCTCTTGCGGGAAACTACGAGAGCGGCGGCTGCAAGCGCAGCGATAGACGCGCCGACCGCTATAGAACCGCCGGTAGCGGGGCTTGCATCGGCAGCCGCGGAGGATGCTGCCGCAGGCTTAGAAGCTGCTGAGGAGGTCGACGCCTTGCTTGAGGAGGCTGTCGAAGAAGCCGCAGATGAGCTTGAAGAGGAAGCGGAAGAGCTTTCGGCAGCCTTTGACGACGTATCGTCGGCAGCCGAAGAAGCAGCGCTGTCGGTCTTAGACGATTCGCTTCCTGCCGCAGAGCTTTCGGGAGCCTGTGAAGAGGTGTCCTCCTCGGTAGTCGCGGGTGTCGGCTCGGGAACGTCTGTCGGTGAAATATCAACGCTTTCGTCTATCTCCCAGCCGTAAAGCTCGTTTATGCGCGCGGCAAGCTTGTTCGCCGCTTTCATATGTGTTATCTCGGACGGATGCCAGTCTGCGCCGTAGCCGTCGGCAGCGTCCTGAAGGTCAAATTCGAGAGTGTTTACCTTAGTATCTCCGGTCTCCGCAGTATAATCCGCGACAGCCTTTTCAAGACCCTCGTAAAGATCCTGACCCATTATGCCGAGGGTGCAGAGTATCTCGGAATCGGGGTTCTTTTCTCTTATGAGCTTTAAGAAATCAACATAAGCCGCAGAATATTCCGCGATCCTTCCCTCGTCCTTGGCGGTGTAGTTTGCATCGTTGGTTCCGAGGTTCACAACGATAAGATCGGGAACGTATCTGCTGAAATCCCATTCAACATCGGAGATAACTCCGCGGTCTGACCAAGCCCATGAATAGCCGAGCTTGTCATAGTACTGCGGAACGGTCTGTCTTTCGTTGAGCACTCCCGCGCTGGTATAGCCGGAAACTATGCCGAAGCCGCTGAAGGATACAAAGCTCGAGTCAGCGTCAAAAAGCTCTGCGGTCTTGTATGCGTATGTTCTCGTGCCGAACTCGGTAAGGGTCGAGAAGCTGGTGTTGCGGTTGGGAGCTGTAACGCCGTAGCCGCAGGTGATAGAGTCGCCTATGAACTCGATCTTCTTTTCCTTAGGCTGAGTAGGAGTGAGCGAATCGCCGTCGGTGGCTATCTCATCAATAAACACCGTACCCTGCGCGCACTCGCTGGTCTTTACCAGCTTTACGGTGTGAAGAGTATCCTCTCCGAGGTCAACGTCTATCGACTTGGGATTCTTTTTAAGAGTAGTCAGCTTATTGAAAGCGCCGTCTACATATATTTCGATCATTGCGGGATTTCCCACATCGGCTGAACCGGAATCTGCGGTCATGAAAAAGCGCACCTTAGTGCCGGTCACCTGAAATTCAACGCCGGAAGCGGTCTGACCGAACCAGAGAGCGTCTCCGGTATAGTATGTACGTCCGAGAGATCTTACGTTTTCGTCTGTCGCTTCAAAAACATTAAGCTCGTCCGAAGCCGCCGCGCCGGTAAACGCCGAAAATCCTGCCGAAGATGCCGCGAGGACAGCCGCGCATACGGGCGCAAGAATTTTGATCTTCATAATTATTTGCCTCCATCAATTTATAAATTCCTCATTTTTAACAATATTATACACCAAACTATATAATATCGCCTATTATAATAATACCACATCGCGGCTTTATGTTCAAATAGTTATTTTATTATAACATTATAATTATTTACCTATAGCAAGCGATGAGAGAGCTTTTCCGATAAGCTCGCCGCTGTAGACCGCCTGTTCGAGGGTATTGCCGTGGCTGCCTACCTCTATCAGCAGCGAACCGTCCGTGAGATCCTGATTGTAAAAGCGGTAATCGAAAAGTATCGGGCGCGTAAGTCCCGGGAAGCTGCTCTCGCACGCAGTCTGAAGCTCGCAGGCAAAGCGGAAGTTGTTCAGATAATTCGGCATACCCATCGTTCCGTCGTCACAGCCGGAAATTATCATTATCTGCGCCGCTTCCCTGCCGTCAATTTCCGCCGCCGGCGCAAGCCGCACGCCCTCGGCGGTCTCTATCCCGTCGCGGTGTATATCGAGAGCTATCTTTATGCTCGGATATTCCTCAAGCAGCTCACTGACGGTCTTTCGGCTGGAATCGTACGCGCCGTTGTAGCTCGGGTAATCGTGTACCAGCGTATCGTGGACAACGCTTATGCCGTTGGCTTCAAGTTCGGCGCATATCGCGTCTCCGACAGCGGTCATGTTTTTGTCCGGCTCGGTGGTCTTTGCGCCAAAGGCGGCGTCGTAATGATCCTTGTCCTCAAGCTCGAAGCATTCTGTCGTGTGGGTGTGATATATGAGCACCTGCGGGTCGGGTGAGCCTATCTCTATATCAAATACCTTTCCGAGAGACGAAACGCTTTTTAACTCCTCATTTGAAAGCGCGGTGCAGTTTCTTACCTGACCGTATGCAAGATCGAAATACTGTTCGCCGTCATATTTTCCAAAAAAAGTCTTTTCTATCGCGCCGTCATTGCCGTCAAGGTCATACGGATACGGCAGGGCGTTTATTATTTCAAGCGACGGGGTCGGCGTGGGTATCTCCGCTCCGGCGGGGAGGGGGTCTTCGGTCTCTGTCGGGGCGGCTTCTATATCGCGGGCTGTAAGCCC
>CANQCJ010000178.1 GCA_947589205.1 uncultured Ruminococcus sp.
GATTACGCGACGGAATTTTTGGATTATATAATCTCTGTCAGGGTCGTCGACAGTCTCGGGGAAGCTATCGAGCATATCGGAAAGTATTCCACCGGTCACAGTGAATGTATCGTGACGGAAAGTCTGTTTTCGGCAGAGCAGTTCCAGGATCGGGTGGACTCGGCGGCGGTCTATGTGAATTGCTCGACACGCTTTACCGACGGCGATGAATTCGGTCTCGGCGCGGAGATCGGCATTTCCACCCAAAAGCTCCACGCGCGCGGACCTATGGGACTTACCGAGCTTACTACCGTAAAATGGCTGATAAACGGCGACGGGCAGATAAGAAAATGAAAGAAAATATTATTATTCTATTAAAATTATATTATTTCTATTGAAATCTTCCCGCTTTAGTATTATAATATGAATAAAAGGCAAGCTCGTCTTGCAAAATTTTCTTTATGAAAGAAGGATCTTTTATGTTATCAATCGACATAACGCTGACCGATAAGCCGAAGGAAAAGCCCGCTGACGAGACGAAGCTCGGCTTTGGGCATATCTTCACCGATCATATGTTCATCATGAACTATGACACCGGTCTCGGCTGGCATGACGCAAGGATCGTGCCCTTCGGCGATCTCTCGCTTTCCCCCGCGGCTATGTGCCTGCATTACGGACAGGAGATCTTCGAGGGACTTAAAGCCTACCGCACCAAGGACGGAAGCGTGCAGCTTTTCAGACCCGATGAAAACTTCAAGAGAATGAACGTTTCCAACGAAAGAATGGTCATTCCTCCGGTAAACGAGGAGGACTGCTTACAGGCGTTAAAGGAGCTTGTAAAGCTCGAGGAGGACTGGGTACCCCACACCGAGGGCGCGTCTCTCTACATCAGACCTTTCATAATCTCCACCGACCCGTATGTAGGCGTTCGTCCTGCCGACCATTATCTGTTTATCATAATCCTCTCCCCCTCCGGCGCATACTATTCGACGGGTCTTAACCCGGTAAAGATCTACGTTGAAAAGAAATACGTCCGCGCTGTACGCGGAGGCACCGGCTTTGCCAAGACCGCCGCTAACTATGCTATCTCCCTTAAAGGACAGCAGGAAGCGCATGAGCAGGATTACGAGCAGGTGCTCTGGCTCGACGGCGTTGAGCAGAAGTATGTTGAAGAGGTCGGCTCTATGAATATCTTCTTCGTTATCGACGGCGAGGTAGTTACTCCTCAGCTCACCGGCTCTGTTCTCCCCGGTATCACCAGAAAATCCGCGATCGAGATCTGCAAAAAGAGAGGATATAAGGTAAGCGAAAGACGTATCTCTATCGAGGAGGTCGCCAAGGCTTACGATGAGGGTCATCTCGACGAGGTTTTCGGCACGGGTACGGCGGCGGTCATCTCGCCTGTCGGTCACCTCAAATGGGGCGACAAGATCATGACGATAAACGACAACAAGATAGGACCTATCTCACAAATGCTCTACGATACCCTAACCGGTATCCAGTGGGGCACGATAGAGGACGAGTTCGGCTGGATCGTTAAGATCTGACACTTTTAAAAAAAACTGCGGCTGCCCGTAAAAAAGGCAGCCGCTTTTTGCTTCGGTAAATTTTCTTAAAACGAATCGTTATAGCAGTACACGGTAGTATAAACGCACTTGTCAGAGCCTTTTATTATCACGCGCGATATTTCGGCGGCGTTAAGCGATATCCCGCCGCAGTTTAATACCGCTTGGTCGCATATTTCCTCGTTTCTGAAGCCGCAGTAGGTAAAATATGTATACTCTCTTCCGCGGTCGCGCAGCTTTATATAATAATTAGACTGCTCGTTAAGGTCGTAGAGAAAATCGTTCCTATGATCCATATACTTGTATTTTTTCAGATTTCTCTGCATAGCGTAATCGTTGGTCTTTGCAAAGCTGTAGCCGCCCTCGGTGTCGGCGGTGTAGGCGTTTGAAACAAGGTTGGTAAGATTAACTCCCCTGCCCGCCTTAACGATGTCGAATTCGTTATAGTACAGCGTCGCTATCCCCAGCTTTTCGCACCTTATATAGTTAGTTTGGGTAATGTAAGGATAGTTATTGTAGGCTTTATAAGCATAAGTCGCGACAGCGTCCCAGAGTGTGGAATTGTTTTCGATGTAGATATAGTTCACCGCTTTGGTATAAAGCTGATAGCTTATGCCGAAAAAGTCCTCGTTTCTCGTCATGATCTTTGCCAGAGTAGCGTTGGAAATTATGCCCGGTTCGGACTGGTTCTGTCCGAGCAGAGCGGTGAATCCGTAGGATTCGACAGAGATCGTCTTTTTGCCGCCCTCTATCGTCGTATAGACCTTGCTTGCAATTCCCGAATGGATACACGCAAAATCGCAGTAAAATTCTACTCTCGAGATATCCGAAGGCTCGTGTTCGCCAAAAAATACCCCTTTAAAGTAGATATAAGGCGTATACCTTTCCTTTTCCACCGTAAAGGAAACGCATTCGTCAAAGCTCACCGCCGCGCCCGAAAGCGTGTAGATCCTCAGCTGAGTATTTAATTTAATTTCCGTTCACCCCCGAAAGCGTTATCTCAAACACCGCGTAGTCCTTGCCGTCAGGAACGGTGACCCTTCCGGTATCGAGAGTTACGCTGTAGATAGTCGTGCCGTTAAGCGTATAATCTCTTTTGTCTCCCGCAAGATATTTTAAAATGTTCCGATACTTGAAAATTTCATCGAGCGTTATTTTTCCTCTCAGGAAAATATCCTCATAGTACCCCGCGGCAACCATTCTGCGCAATGTTCCGTTAAGCATACGCACTTCCTCGATCCTGTTGCCGACAGTTATCTTCATCTCGTCGAAAACATACTCCGACGTCTCGGCTTTTAAAATATATTTCGGCTTAGGCTCGGGTTCCGGTTCGGGATCGGGATCCGGATCGGGTTCGGGGTCGGGGTCCGGCTCCTGCGGGTCGGGGATATTTTTAAGCTCTTTTATAAACACCGCTTCAAGCGGGCACTCCAGCCGCCCGAGCGGCATATTTTTTACTATCCTCCCTCTCTCGGCTTTTATGATCTCGAGTGTCGAATCGAGATACATATCCTCCGTCAGCGACGCCGCCATCGAATCGAGACGCTCTGCGTCGTAAAAGCCGGGCTTTGCCCCGAAAAGGCTCGCCGTCACGCTTATCTTAGCCTGTATACTCGTGGAGGTCTCCAGCTTTTTCGGAGCTATCGTTATATCCTTTATTCGGTAAAACGCGGGGTATTCCCCCTCGGCGCTGTTAAAGCTGAAATCCTCAAACGGCACGAATCCCGCGCCGCTCAGCTTTAAGCGTATATAATCCTTTATCTGCGAAGTCATAGCTTCCCCCTTTTTTCAGACCATAAGAAAAGCGAAGCTTTCGGGCGCGCCTATCTTGGCTTTTACAAGCCTTGAAAGCGCATCGTCGCGCCTTTCCTTTGCCGCCGCGAGCGCGTCCGCTCCGCAGCCGCATTTTATGCTTACCTCTCCGTTTTCGCTCATAACCGGGCGTTCCTTAAGACAAAGCTCAAAGCAATAATCATACACCGCGACCGCCGCAGCCGCCTGTTCGCAGAGGATCTTCTGCATATCGTTAAGCTGCTCGGGCTCTATGTTAAGATGACTGAGCACGAACGCTTCGGCAGTTTCGATAAGCGATATATGCCTAAACTCCTCCTCCTTCATGCCGGTCGCTCTCAAAAACGACGCAAGTATATCCTCATATCCCAAATATCTCAAATTCTAAACGCTCCTTTCGTTTCTTTAAAAAGCTTTAAAAAAGGAGAGCGGCAAAGCCGCCGCCCCCCGATATCGCTCTTAAACTATTTATCAGCCGCCCGACCTGGAAAGCTTCTTTATCGCGCCCGCCGTAAGCGCGGAAAATCCGCAGAGCACCGACACGGAGATCTCCTCCGCCTGCGTTGAGATGAGCTTGTCAAAATCGACCAGCACATCGCTGCCGAAAGCCACCTCCGCAGCGCAGGAGCTGTCTATGCCGATAACCGCGTCCTCGTCCACTGCGGAGCACTTTACCAGCGTTACTCCGTAGGGCGTTACGACCCTGCCGCTGCTCATGAAATCGGTAACGCAGTATTTCATCTCGTCGAGAGCTAAGATCTTCGCCATCACCGCAGGGGTGCAGAGCATTACGTCCATATCATATTCGTTCATTTTGCTCCAGAAATCGGCAAGCACGGCATATGTAATGTCCGCCGAATACGTCACCTCGCCCGCGGCAGTCTTGAGAGCCTTTACGC
>CANQCJ010000179.1 GCA_947589205.1 uncultured Ruminococcus sp.
TATCTCTTTTTGTCTCTTGTTAACTTTCTGTTAATTCTGATGTTTTTCTATTGACTTTTCATAGCCGGTCTCCTTATCAGTCTTTATTATTTTGGGTTTCTTTTCGGTACGCGCAAATTAATAATATAGTAAAGTCATTGAAGGGATAACGTTGGGAGTTTCGCGGTTTTGCGGTCTGTACGCAGTTCAGACTGCAAAATTGAGGTCTTTGACCTCAAAGCGAAACTCATAGGGCGGGCAAACAGCTGAAAAGCTAAAAATGTTTTTATGCCCGCCCTCTTACCTCTCCGCGATAACATTCCCTGCCAAGCTAACCAATGTCCGGAGCAGCAGCACATAAGCTCCGATCAAACCTCTATCTAAATTATATACCCCCATGGGGTATTTGTCAAGCGGGGCATAGAAATTTAAAAAAATGTTTATTAATTTTGCTATGGTTTGCTAAATACTAACATAATATTAAAATTTAACTAAACTATTGACTTTCAATTAAAAGTATGCTATTATATAAAAAGGAAATATTGTGAATATTTTATTATGAAAAACGTGCAAAGGGGTGGCAGGTTTTGACAGATTTCTATTATCCGGTGCTCGGCGATGAGACCGAGCTTCCCGTTTATATTCTCGGCATAGGCGCGAGAGACAGAGAATTTCACTTTATCCGCGAGGAGGGATACCCGAATCATCAGATAATCTACTGCGTAAGGGGCAGCGGCAGACTTCTGATGGACGGAAAAAGCTATGACATCAGCGCGGGCGACGGGTTTTATCTTCCGCCTAAGTTCCCGCATGAATATTATCCGCTGTCGGATATCTGGGAAACTCACTGGGTGACCTTTGAGGGCAGAGAAGCCGCCGATATGATGAAATATATAAAATGCTCCGGACCGAGGGTCTTTAAAATAAGCGATATCACTTCGCTGGACGCGGTATTCAAAAAAATGCTCTACCTTATGAAAACAAATTACTACTACGGCGCGCAGCAGTGCTCCGCTCTGCTCTATCAGCTCATCATCGAGCTTAACCGCGTCGTGAACCTGAACAGCGGCTCTGTCGACAACGTGAAGCTCGGTCAGCTCGTTCCCGTTATCGACTACATAGATAAAAATTTCAGCAAGGATATTTCCCTGTCAGAGCTTTCGGAGCTTATCGACCTGTCTCCGCAGTATCTTTGCAGGCTCTTTAAGGAATGCCTGAATATACGCCCGTTTGAATACCTTGCAAGAAAACGCATACATCAGGCAAAGCTGCTGCTGCTCGACGATAAGCTGACTATAAGCGAGATAGCAAGCTCCGTCGGCTATAACGACTGCTCCTATTTCTGCGCGGTCTTTAAACGCCACGAAATGCTCTCTCCGGCAGAGTTCAGAAATCTCAACAAAAAATCTATCTGATTTTTGAGAAGCTGTGAAGCTTCTCTTTTTTTGAACAAAAAAATTATAAATTAGCTCTTGAAATTTTATTCAATATGTGTTATAATAAAATGGAATCTACTAAGAACGGAGGTGCGGGCAAAAATGTTTCAGACGATAAACAGCTTTAAGGATCTTATCGACGCCATATGGGGCGTTTTAATATCTATCGGACTTAATGATATTTTTGATATAATCATACTCTCCTTTATAATCTATCACGCCTTTAAGCTGATAAGAGAGACCCGCGCGCTCCAGCTCGTTCAGGGCATACTGCTGCTTTTGGTATGCTATCTGCTGTCTATATTCTTCGAGCTTCAGACTATACGGTTTTTGCTGAAGACCTGCTTTAGCTGGGGAATACTCGTTATCGCCATATTGTTCCAGCCCGAGCTGCGCAGAATAATAGAAAAAATAGGCAGGGCTAAGATCTCCGACTTTATCTCCTCCGACAACTCGGACGCCGAGGAGGTATGGAGCGGCGCTATCGCTTCTATCTGCGAAGCCGCGCAGAATCTTTCGGCTACCTGCACCGGCGCGCTGATAATCTGCGAGAGAAAGACCCGTCTCGGCGAACAGATAGACACCGGAACGATACTCGACTGCCTGCCGAGCGCAGCCGTTTTCGGAAATATCTTTTACCCGAACACTCCGCTTCACGACGGCGCGGTAATAATGAGAGACGGAAAGATCCTCGCCGCAGGCTGTTTCCTGCCCAAGCCGCAAAAGGAGGAGCTTATAGCAAAGCAATTAGGCTCGCGCCATAGGGCGGCGATAGGCATGAGCGAAAACAGCGACGCTGTGGTCATTGTCGTCAGCGAGGAGACCGGCACTATCTCGGTGGCGGAAAACGGAGAGCTTACGCGCGGCTATTCCAAGGAAAGTCTCGCAAAGCTGCTGCGCGCGCGGCTCATACCCGAGACGCACACCGATAACGGTTCGGGCAATTTCGCGGGAAGGGTGATGTCGCGATGGAAAAAGTAAAAACACCCCGCGGCGCGATCTCCGATTTTGTATTAAAGATCGTTTCGGTCGTCGTCGCCGTAATCATCTGGTTCGCCCTGTCGGTAACGCAGTATGCAACGATCAACAAGACGATAACGAATATCCCGGTGGATTTTACCATGAGCGGCACTACCGCCGAAAGCAAGGGGTTAAGCGCGCTCGGCTATAAGGATATAACGGTGGACGTCGAGATACAGGGCATGAACTACGAGATAGGCTCATACACCGCAAACGATCTTATCGCTTCGGTAAATCTTGACGACGTTTCACGCGAGGGCGTGTACGACCTCGATATAGACGTGCGCTCTACTCACAGCGCGGACAGACTTACGGTCGTTTCCGTTTCTCCGCAGACGGTGGAGGTAGAATTTCAGCATATAAGCTCCTCAAAATTCCCGGTGAACGTTTCCGCGCCGAACGTCAGCGCGGCAGACGGCTTTGCGCTCAAGGAAACAACTCCGAGCGAAGAGGAAATAGAGGTAGAGGGCGCGGACGTTGAGCTTGACAAGATAGCGAGGGTAAGCGCGGAATACTCCGGAACGCTGAGCTTGTCGGACGATACCTCCGTACCCGCGGATAAGCTCGTTTTCTACGACGCATACGATTCGGTGCTCGACAGCTCTAAATACACCGTTTCCAACAAGCGCATAGATATAAGCTTTGTGGTCTACAAAAAGGTCACCGCAACGCTCGATGCGCAGTTTGCGAACATTCCGCCCGGCTTCGATATGGATTCGCTTCCCTACTCGCTGTCGCAGGACAGCATTCAGCTGATAACGCCGCAGCTTGACAGACTTCCCTATGAGACCATCTCGCTCTCGCCGATCTCCTTCTACGAGATCTCGCGCGGCAGGATCTTCAACAACGATATTTCCTCGCTGCTCTCAAAGGACGAGATAAATCAGTCGGGAGTTTCGCAGGTAGAGGTAAGCTTCGACCTGAGCGATTACGAGACCAAGACCTTTACGCTGTCCTCCAAAAAGATAAGCCTCAAAAACGTTCCGGCGGGCAAGACGGCTGTTATAGACGCCGAAAAGCTCACCGATGTGACTATCATAGGTCCTAAGGACGTTATCTCAAAGCTAAAGACCTCCGACCTAACCGCCGAAGCCGATCTTTCGGATATAAGCGCGGCAGGCTCGGTATCCCATGAGGTAATGGTCTATTCGACAAAATATAACAATATCTGGAATATCGGCAGCCACGAAACGGTAATAACCGTGTCGGACAGCGCAAATGCTGCAATTGACTAAAAACAGCCGCGCATGGTTTCGCTCTATGCGCGGCAAGCCTTTAAAAAGTTAAGAGAAATCTAAGAAAACTTTTTGGGTAAATCGGTTGACAAACAGCGAAAAATCGGTTATAATATATAGTGAGTAGTATTATAATAAAAGGATCTGATAAATTTATGAGCAATTATGATCAGAGAAAATCCGACTCATCGGAAAAAATAACCGTCGCGGGTATCGCCGCCGTAATAGTCGTGGGCGTTTTTGTTATTTGCGTGATACTTATTCTCGCTAAAAGCCTTTTCCCGTCTAACGACAGCTCCGTTCCCGACGGAATTTATACTAACACGCTGTCCTCAAAGACCGATCCGCCCGCGGACGATACTTCCAAAGACAATGAAACGACCGACGAAAGCAGTCAGCCGCAGCCGGAGACCGTTTCTTCCTATGAGACCTCCTCCGCAGATCCCGTTTCGTCCGATACCGAATCGGCCGTTCAGGGTGAGACCGCTTACCTGACGCAGACCGCTTACCTGCGTTCGGCCAACGATGAAAACAGCGATCCTATACTCTCTAT
>CANQCJ010000180.1 GCA_947589205.1 uncultured Ruminococcus sp.
GCGGACAGCTCCCCGCGGTTTTTCTTTATCCTTTCAAAAATATACCTCTCGTGAGCCGCGTGCTTGTCTATCAGTATCATTTCTTCTCCGCATTGAGCGACTATGTAGGTTTTAAAAAGCTCGCCTATGACAAACGGCTTCGGCGTCTCGGGGATCTCGGGCTGCTCCTGCGCCTGCGGCTCGGGAGCTTTCTTTTTAAAATCCTCGTCTCTTATAAATTTATACCCGCCGCTCGTCTCCGGCTTAGCTGCTTTATCGTTAAGTCCGCTCTCTGTTTTTTCCTGTCCAAAACGCTCCTGCTCCGGTTTGACCCGTTCGCTTATCTGCGGCTCGGCGTCGGCGTTTGTGCCGTCGGTCTGCCTCGCCGCCGCAGCGTTTTTACTATCCTTCGGCGCAAGCACGCCCGCCCACGACGCGTTTTCAAGCGAATTTAAAAACAGGTCTCCGCCGCAGGCTTCCACAGGTTCGCTTTTTTCAAAAGTCATCTGCTGCGGTTCGGGAGCTTCCGTCGGAGCGTAAAGCTCTCTTTCGTCATAAAATTTCTGCTTTGAAAGCCTCATCTGCGTCGGCCGGTCATTTTTTGCAAGCGCGTCCTTTACGGCAAAATACACCGAATCGTAAACATACCTCGGGTCGGAAAACCTTATCTCGGTCTTTGCCGGGTGAACGTTTACATCGACAGATTCCGCAGGTACTCTTATCATTAAAACGCAGGCGGGGAATTTCCCGGTCATGATGCTGTTTTTATAAGCTTCCTCAAGCGATGCCGAGCAAACGTCCGTACTGCTGACCGATCTGCCGTTTACGAAAAAGATCTGGCTTCTGCGGTTGTTTCGCGAAAGCAGCGGTTTTGAAACGAAGCCGTCTATAGCCGTTCCGCCGTTTGTATAGCTCACCGGGATAAGCGTTGAAGCAAGGTCGCGTCCGAGCACCGAATAAACAGCGGCGTAAAGATCGCCGCTGCCTGCGGTCGTTATGACCGGGCGGTTGTCCCTGATAAACCGAAAAGCGATCTGCGGGTGCGAAAGCGCGATCCTACAGACAAGCTCCTGTATACGGTTAGCTTCGGCGGTGTCTTTTTTCAAGAATTTCAGCCTTGCAGGAACGTTGTAAAACAAGTCGCGCACGATAATGCTCGTGCCGTCCGGGCAGCCCACCGACGAAGCTTCCTTCTTTACGCTTGCTTCGATAAGATACTTAGTTCCCAAGGTATCCTCTCTGCGCTTTGTCAGCAGCTCGGTCTTTGAGACCGCGCAGACCGAAGCGAGAGCTTCTCCGCGAAAGCCGAGAGTTATTATTTTTTCAAGATCCGCCTTTGTACGCACCTTGCTCGTCGCATGGCGCAAAAAGGCGGTCGGAACGTCGTCGGAGGACATTCCGCAGCCGTTGTCGGTAACTCTCATGAACGTCCTGCCGCCGTCTTTTATTTCTATTACAATAGAGGAAGCCTTGGCATCTATGGAATTTTCGACAAGCTCCTTTATCACCGAAGCCGGACGCTCTATGACCTCGCCTGCCGCGATAAGCTCGTAAACGTCCTTTTCAAGCATATTTATTGCCGCCAAAGCTCTTTTCCCTCCTCTACAGATATTTCAACAGTTCTTTTACAAATTCTCTCAATTCGCCGTCCGTCATTTCGTCGATGTTCGTCTCGCGCAGCTTTGAAGAGATCACCGATTCGCCTATCGAAGAAAACGACATCTGCTTATCCGCAGCATTTTCGGCGGCTTTAAAGGAAGCGAGAATATCTTTTTCTTCCATTTCGGCTATCAGCGAATTTGCGCGGTCGATTATTTTTTTGGGCAGACCCGCAAGCTTTGCCACTTCTATACCGAAGCTGTCGCTCGCTCCGCCTCTTACTATCTTTCTTAAAAATTTTATATCGTCTCCCCGCCGCTTGACTGCGACGGAATAATTTTTAACTCCGTCAATTTGTCCTTCAAGCTCGGTAAGCTCGTGATAATGCGTTGCAAAAAGCGTCTTGCAGCCGAGATTTTTCGCCGTGCTGATATATTCGCACACCGCTCTTGCAATGCTTATCCCGTCAAAGGTCGAGGTACCTCTGCCAACCTCGTCAAGAATGACAAGGCTGTTTTTGGTAGCGTACTTGATTATCTCGGCTACCTCGCTCATCTCTACCATAAATGTAGACTGTCCGCTCGTAAGATCGTCCGACGCGCCTATGCGTGTAAATATCCTGTCTACGACGGAGATCCTCGCATAGTCTGCCGGAACGAACGAGCCTATCTGCGCCATGAGCGTTATAAGCGCGGTCTGCCGCATATAGGTTGACTTTCCCGACATATTCGGTCCTGTAAGAATTATCATTCGGTTGTCGGTAAGGTCGAGATATGTGTCGTTAGGCACGAACACCTCGTCCTTCTGCATAAGCTCAACGACCGGGTGTCTGCCGTTTTTGATCTCGATAACGCCGTCAATGCCGATCTCCGGCTTAGTATAGCCGTTAGCTACCGCGATGTTCGCAAAAGAACAAAGCGTATCGACAGCGGCTATCGAAGCGGCTGTCCGCTGAACGCTCTCGAGCCTGTCCGAGACAGCTTTTCTTATCTCGGAAAAGATCTCGCTTTCAAGACTGCTCGCCTTTTCTCCTGCGCCGAGTATCGTATTCTCGGCGTTTTTAAGCTCCTCCGTCACGAACCTCTCGCAGTTTTTCAGCGTCTGACGTTTTATATAATCGTTCGGCACGAGTGAAAGATTGCTGTTCGTGACCTCGATATAATATCCGAAAACGCGGTTGTAGTTTATTTTAAGGCTCTTTATGCCGGTGCGTTCGCGCTCTCTCGATTCGATCTCGTCTATAAGACCCTTTCCGCCGTTCACCGCCGAGCGCAGCCTGTCAAGCTCATCGTTATAGCCCTCGCGTATAACTCCGCCGTCCTTCAGCAGCACGGGCGGGTCGTCCGTAAGAGAATTTTCGATAAGATTCGATATCGGCTCGAGAGCGGACATATCCTCGTTGAGCTTAGCTATAAGTCTGCCGGGTAAATTACTCAGCAGCTCCTTCAGCCCCGGCAGCTTTAACGCGGTGAGCGAAAGAGATTTAAGATCGCGCGGCGTTGCCGTCTGGTACATGACCTTTGCCATAAGGCGTTCTATATCGTATATCCCCGAAAGCTGAGAGGTTATTTCTCCGAGAGTTACCGGGTCTTTGACAAGCGATTCTACGGCGTTTAGCCGATCTATAATTGCCGCGGGATTTTTCAGCGGTCTGTCAAGATATTTTCTTAACAGTCTCCTGCCCATAGCCGTCTTGGTCTTGTCGAGCACCCAAAGCAGAGAACCCTTTTTCTCCTTGCTCCGCAGCGTTTCGACAAGCTCGAGATTTCTTCTTGCAAGAAAACCGACAGCCATAGAAGTATCGTCGTCCTCGACGATAAGCTTTGTAAAACGCTTTACAAGCGAAAGCTGCGTTTTGTGTATATATCCGAAAAGCCCGCAAAGCGCGCAGGCTCTCGCCGAGAGCATATCTATCCCAAGCTCCTCGGGAGTAAGCGAGGAAAACTGCGACAGCGTTTCACTCATATGGACGCGCGGCGAAAAATCGTCGTCGTCGAGCATCGTAACAGTCGCTTTCAGCGAATTCTTCACGAAGTCCGCTATCTCCTTAAGCGACAAAAACGCGTCGTTTATCAGCAGCTCCGACGGAGAATATCCCGACAGAACGCTTATAACGGCGTTGCTCATATTCCTGCCGCCGTAGCTGTAAAGTCTCGCTTCGCCGGTGGAAACGTCCGCAAAGCAGAGCGCGCACTCGTCCGAACGCGAATAAAGCGCGCATATATAGTTGTTCACTTCGTCGTTGAGCAGCTCGGCATCGGTTATCGTTCCGGGAGTAAGCACTCTTACGACCTCGCGTTTTACAAGACCCTTAGCCTGCGCGGGATCCTCGGTCTGCTCGCAGACGGCGACCTTATAGCTCTTGTCAACGAGACGTTTTATATACGTCTCGGCGGCATGATGCGGTATGCCGCACATCGGCGCGCGCTCGTCAAGCCCGCATTCCTTGCCGGTAAGCACAAGCTGAAGCTCTCTTGAAGCGATCTGCGCGTCTTTAAAAAACATCTCATAGAAATCGCCTATGCGGTAAAGCAGCAGATGATCGGGGTATTGCTTTTTTACCTCGATATACTGCTTCATTCCCGGAGAAAGTCTGCTCTCGTCAATATTAAGCTCCATATCAGCCGCAGCTGCCGCAG
>CANQCJ010000181.1 GCA_947589205.1 uncultured Ruminococcus sp.
TTTGCTTCAAGGCCCGCGTCGGCAACGGCCTCTTCAGCCGCCCGCAGACCGAGGTAATATGTAGGCTCTCCGTTAGAGATCCTGCGCGTTTTTATCCCGGTGCGCTGAGTTATCCATTCATCGTTGGTGTCGACGATCTTAGCGTAATCGTCGTTTGTCGCCGTAAGCTCCGGCGCGTATCGTCCGATACCTTTTATCCTTACTCCGACAGCCTTTAACATATCTCTGTCCTTTCCTTTCGATTTTTAAAAGTTGAAAAAATTTTATTAAAAAATATCCGCGCCGATATTGAAATTACCGCCGAAATATGCTATAATATCCATAAAGGCGCCGTCTTAAAAGCGCCGCGGCGCTTTACTATATTATTATAAACCCATAATATGTCCAATTAGCATTATTTAAATGTCTAAATAATGAACAACCTGTTTTTTCAAAATATTTGTCATAATATATAGTACGGCGGGGCGCATTTTCACAAATATCACAAGGTACATTAATATTACTTTAAGAGAGGAAGCTGTAAATTTATGTCAAAGACGATGGTTTTATTTTCCGGACAGGGCTCGCAGTACGCGGGCATGGGCAGGGAGTTTTTTGAAACGTTCGAGAGTGCGAAAAGGGTTTTCGCCGCCGCCGACAGCGCGCTCGGCTGCAGGCTCGAGGATATCATGTTTTCTCCCGACCCGACAGAGCTTAACAAAACTATCTATTCTCAGCCGGCGATAATGGCTTGCTCGCTTTGCGCTTTTGAAGCGTTAAAGGAAAAGGGCGTGACCTTTGACGGAGCGGCGGGTCATTCTCTCGGCGAATATGCGATGATGGCGGCAAGCGGTATGCTTTCCTACGAGGACGCGTTCAAGCTGATAAAGCTCCGCGCCGAAGCCATGCAGAGAGCGGCGGAAAAAAGCGAGGGCGTTATGTACGCCGTAATAGGTCCTAACGCCGAGGAGATCGAGAGTGTATGCGAGCAGACAGAGGGCTATGTCGTTCCGGTAAACTACAATTCCCCGGTGCAGACGGTCATAGCCGGCGAAACGGACGCGGTTGAAAAAGCCTGCGAGTTGATAAAGCAGACAAGCTCGGCAAAAAGGGTAAAGTGCGTAAAGCTCAACGTTTCCTCGGCTTTTCACAGCGCGATGATGCAGCCCGCCGCGGACGAGGTGCTCGAGGGCGCGAAAAAATTCGAGTTTAAAAAGCCCGAAATGCAGGTTTTCAGCAACCTGCTCGGAACGGAGCTTACCGACTTTTCAAATATGCCGGAAATGCTTGCAAGGCATATCGTCTCCCCGGTAAGGTTCACCTCAGAGCTTGCCGAGATAAACGCGCAGGGATATGACAGATTTATCGAAGCAGGTCCGGGGAAGGTGCTGACCGGACTTGTAAAGAAAACGCTCGATAATGCCGATGCAAGAAGCTGCGAGGACTTGGCTTCTCTCGAAAAGGCTGTCGGATAAAAAGGAGGGCAAACGCTATGAAGCGCACCGATCATATTTCCTGGGACGAATATTTCATGGGTATCGCTCTGCTCTCGGCGCAGCGGAGCAAGGACCCCAACACTCAGGTGGGAGCGTGCATCGTTTCAAACGAAAACAAAATACTCTCGGTCGGCTATAATGGTATGCCTACGGGCTGTCTCGACGACGCAATGCCGTGGGGACGCGAGGGCGCGAGGCTTGAAACGAAATATCCGTTCGTCTGCCATGCGGAGCTTAACGCCATACTCAACAGCAATTTTTCTTTAAAGGGGAGCAAGCTGTATGTAACGCTTTTCCCCTGCAACGAATGCGCCAAAGCGATCATACAGTGCGGCATAAGCGAGATAGTTTATCTTTCCGACAAATACGCCGATTCGGACGAAACAAAAGCAAGCAAAATGATGTTCGATATGGTCGGGATAAAATATTCTCTCTATATCCCCGCCGAACGCGCGATAACGATAGAGCTTTGAATTTTACATATAAATACCAAGATGAGACTGCCCGGAGGTTTTTCAGGCAGTCTCATTTTTTCTTTATCAGTTTCTCGATTCCACGAGTATCGCGCTGCGGTATTTAAGACAGATCTTGTCGGTAATAAGCGCGATAAATTCGCTGTTGGTCGGCTTGCCCTTGCCGGTGCTTATCGTATAGCCGAAAAATCCGTTTAAAATATCGAGGTCTCCTCTGTCCCAGGCTATCTCGATAGCATGGCGTATAGCTCTCTCGACGCGCGACGGCGTGGTCGAGAATTTTTTTGCCACTGCCGGGTATAATAGCTTTGTAACGCTCTCTAACATTTCCTTGTCGTTCACCGAAAGTATTATCGCCTCCCGCAGATAGTGATAACCCTTGATATGCGCGGGCACGCCTATCTGGTGGATAATGTCGGTAACGATTATATCGAGATTAGGGTGAGCGTTGTTTCTCGGCAGCATTTTTTCGCCGATGTCGGTGTCTATGTCGAACAGAGCCTTTATCCTCTCGGCAAGCGTTTCGGTGTCGAACGGTCTTAACATATAATATGACGCGCCCGCAAGCATCACCTGCTGCTCGAGAAACTCGTTGACATAGGAAGCCGTCACGATAAAATAAGGCTTTTTATAGCTCGAAGCCTGTATCTTCTTTATAAGACCTATCGCGTCCAGCCCCGGCATCACCGCGTCAATGACCGCCACGTCGGGAGCTTCGGACGCTATCGCGTCAAAGACGGTAAGACCGTTCTTGGGTCTCGTTATTACATAAAATCCGCTCGTTCTGAGCGCGGAAGCGCAGTTTACGCCGAACTGTGCGGTATCGTCGCCTATCAGTATCTTTATTTTGTCGTTCATCATTAATGTCCTCCGTTATGTTTCAATTATCATGTTTTGCTAAAAAGCGTTGCCTTAAATTGCGCATATTTAAGCCTGACCTTATTTATATCATATCACATATTGTTTTTAAAATCAAGAGTTTTTTAGAAAAAACGTCAATTTTTTATCGACAAAATTGTGTATAATGCACTAAAACTCGAGTTGTAATATAACAAATCAATATATTGTCGGTATATACCTTACAATTTCCGACGTATCCTGCCGCTTCATGCTTATCTGCCTGTTTTCGACCGTCATCACTCTTTACGAAGCGTTTTTCAGCTTGCCCGCTCTTCGCTGCCGTCAGCTATGCCGAGGGCGTATTCGTACATCGTCTGAGCGAAAATGCCGTAGCCGCCGAGAGGATCGTCGACAAAAACGTGCGTTACCGCGCCGACAAGTCTGCCGTCCTGTATTATCGGCGAACCGCTCATGCCCTGAACGATGCCGCCGGTCTTGCCGATAAGCTCTTCGTCCGTGACCCTTATTATCATATCGTGTCCGCTTTCCGCTCCCGAGAGCTTTTCTATCTCTATCGAATAGCTCTGCGGCTCACCGCCGTCCGTCTGCGTTATCATCGCCGCTTCTCCCTCGTGTACCTCGTGAGCGAAGCCTAACGGATAGAACGTTTCGGTTTCGGGTATATCGTCAAGAATGCCGTAAACTCCGCCGTCGCAATTTTTCAGCAGCTCTCCGGTCTCCTCTCCGACAAATTCTCCCATAAGCTGACCCGGCTCGCCCTTTTGACTTTTTTTGCAGCCGCTTATCGTCACCTTCGACACACTTCCTTTTGAAAGAGGCAGCGGCTCATGCGTGTCCGCGTCGCAGATAGCGTGACCGAGACCTGCGAAAACTCCGGAGGAAGGATCTGTAAAGCTCACCGTGCCTATGCCGGCAGAGCTGTCGCGCACCCACATTCCCGCGCGGTAGCTGCCTTCGCTGTAAACGGGATAAAGCGTACAGCTCGCCCGTTTTTCGCCGCGGCGGTATTCGACGCTGCATTCCTCTCCGCCGGAGGCTTTTATGATCTCGCTGACGCGCGCGTTGGACGCTACTCTTTCACCGTTGAGCGTTTCGATAACGTCTCCGATCTTGAGTCCCGATTCTTTGGCGGGACATCTTCCGTTTATCTTTTTTAAGTCGATTATCATTACGCCGTCGGTCACAAGCCGTATTCCGAACGCCTGTCCACCTGCGGCGAGCACGGGTCTTTTCACTTCGTCCTCCCTGACTTCCTTTATAGGAACGCTGCCGAACAGCTTTAAAGTAAGCTCTCTGCCCGAGGCCGCAGCTTCCTCACTGTAAACGGCGCGGCTCCGTCTAAGCTCCACCG
>CANQCJ010000182.1 GCA_947589205.1 uncultured Ruminococcus sp.
AAGGAATTTGCTTCTAAGGAGGCTCTCGAATACTGGATGCCGGTAGACTGGTACAACGGCGGAATGGAGCACGTTACAAGGCATATGATCTATTCGCGCTTCTGGCATAAATTCTTATACGACCTCGGACTTGTCAACACCTCCGAGCCTTACGCCAAGCGCACCGCGCAGGGACTTATCTTAGGTCCAGACGGCGAAAAAATGTCCAAGACCCGCGGCAACGTCATCGACCCGCTCGATGTCGTTAGAGACTACGGCGCGGACGTGCTCAGACTTTATGTTCTGTTCATGGGCGATTATGAAAAATCCGCACCGTGGAGCGACAGCAGCGTTAAGGGCTGCCGCAGATTTATCGAAAGAGTCTGGGCATTGCAGGACAAGCTCGTTCAAAGCGATGATTACAGCGACAAGCTCAGAGGAGCTATGCACCGCACGATAAAGAAGGTCAGCGAGGATATCGAGAGCATGAAGTTCAACACCGCGATAGCTTCTATGATGACGCTGCTCAACGATATTTACGAAGCAGGCTCCGTTACAACAAAGGAATTAAGAGACCTGCTCGTGCTGCTCTATCCGTTTGCGCCGCACATAAGCGAGGAGCTTTATCAGATCATCGGCTGCCCCGGCGTGCTCAGCGAGCAGGAGTGGGTAAGCTATGACGAGGCACTGTGCGTTGAAGCGTCTGTCGAGATCGTCTGCCAGATAAACGGCAGGATAAAATGCAGACTTACCGTCGCAAAAGGCTCTTCCAAGGACGATATGATAGCTCAGGCAAAGGCGCAGCCGGAGATAGCGGCGGCTTGCGAGGGCAAAAATATCGTTAAAGAGATCGCCGTTCCCGATAAATTGGTAAATATTGTCGTAAAATAACAGCTTTTTTTAAAATATTCCTATATTTTCTGAAAAAAACTATTGACAATTGAAAGAAAATATAGTATAATTAAATCTATAGTTATGTGAGTGAAAAATTTCGGTATTCTTTTTCAGGCAGAGTGCGGGCGTTCGCGCCGCGGGTCGCGCCTTATTCAAAAGACGCTATCCCTTCATCATCACCGCTGCAAATACCGTTTTTCGCATAGCTGCTCTGTCAACGGCGGCAAAGGGAGGGAAATAACATGGCAGAAATCCGCGTAGGAAAGAACGAAAGCTTAGACACCGCTCTCAAGCGTTTCAAGAGATCTTGCGCCAAGGACGGCGTTATCGCTGAGGTCCGCAAAAGAGAACACTACGAAAAGCCTTCGGTCAAGCGCAAGAAGAAATCTGAAGCTGCTCGTAAGCGCAAATATTGATTTTTAGAACAAAAGCGGGCAGCCGTTTATCTCGGCAGGTCCGCTTTTTATTTTTGAAAGGATCGTTATGATTTTTAAACCGACGTATGTTTTTGATAAAATAGGCGATATAACGCCCGGCTTTTTAAAGCGCAGGCGGATAAAGGGTCTTATACTCGACCTCGACAATACCCTTACGACGCACAACAACCCGACCCCGCCGCAAAGCAGCTTGGATTGGATAGAAAAAATGCGGGCGGCAGGGATAAAGCTTATGATAGTTTCAAATAATTCCGCAGAGCGCGTCACACCGTTCGCGCGTCAGCTCGGGCTGGATTTTATAGAGCGCGGAGCTAAGCCGCTGCCCGTGGGCTATATAAAGGCTAAAAGGGCTATGGGACTTGAAAACAAAGAGCTTGCGGCGGTCGGCGACCAGATATTTACCGATATACTCGGCTGTAATCTTATGGGGATAAGATCGCTGTTCGTCTTTCCGATAGAGCCGGAAACAAGTCTGCCGTTTCGCTTTAAGCGCGGGATAGAAAAGTATTTTTTGCCGCCTAAGCCTGCGGCGAAGCAAGGGGGAAATGATAAATGAACGCAAGGTTCGGTCCGGCGGGAGGCAGCGAGGCTTTTGCCGAAAAGCACAAATCGACCATCGACGCGCCGGAATATCTTAACAAAATGGGTCTCGACCATTACGAATATCAGTGCGGCAGGGGCGTTCGCGTAAGCGACAGGATCGCTCAGGCAATGCGCGCCAAGGCGAAAAAATTTAACATCACGATGTCGCTCCACGCGCCGTATTTTATTTCGCTTTCAAGCGTCGAAGAACAAAAGCGGGATAACTCGATAGATTACATATTGCAGTCCTGCGACGCGGCTAAGCGTCTCGGCGCGGACAGGATAGTCATTCACAGCGGCTCATGCTCGAAAATAAGCCGCTCCGACGCGCTCGAGCTGGCTAAGGATACGCTTAAACGCGCACGGGCGCAGGCGGTCGAGCAGGGCTTTGAGGATATAATTTTCTGCCCCGAAACTATGGGTAAGGTAAACCAGCTCGGAAATCTTGACGAGGTGCTCGAGCTTTGCGCGCTCGACGACAGCTTTTTGCCGTGCATAGATTTCGGTCACCTTAACGCACGGGAGTTCGGCGCGATAAAAACTAAAGAGGATCACGAAAAAATTCTTGACAAGATAGAAAACAAGCTCGGCGCGGACAGGCTGAAAATTTTTCACAGCCATTTTTCAAAGATAATGTTCACCGTTCCCGGCGGGGAGAAAAAGCATCTGACCTTTGACGACCCGCAGGGCTTCGGTCCGGACTACGAGCCGCTTATGGAGCTTGTTGCAAAAAAACAGCTTTCGCCGATCTTTATCTGCGAAAGCGCGGGAACGCAGGATATCGACGCGCTCAAAATGAAGCGGAGCTATCTTGCGGCTTTGGAAAAAGAGGTGTAAAAAACATGAAGATCTTAGTTATGCACGGACCTAATTTAAATCTTCTCGGCGAACGCGAGCCGGGATATTACGGAAGCGACAGCTTTGCTTCGGTAAACAAGGAGATAGAACAAAAGGCGGCGGAGCTGGGTTTGGAATGCGAGATATTCCAGTCCAACGGCGAGGGAGAGCTTATCGACAAGCTTCACCAAGCAAGGCTCGGCTGCGCGGGTGTCGTCCTTAACGCCGGAGCGTATACCCACTACAGCTACGCGATAAGAGACGCCATCGCCGCGATAAAAATTCCCGTTGTCGAGGTTCATATGTCAAATATCCACGCGCGCGATGAATTCAGACACAACTCGGTCATCGCCGCGGTCTGCGCGGGTCAGATCGCGGGCTTTGGCAAAAATTCCTATCTGCTCGGCGTTCAGGCCTTGAACGATATTATAAAAGAGGGTAAATAAAATGGATCGTATCAAGCTTTTACAGCAAAAAATTCACAATTGCGCGCTGATAACCTCCGATATAAACCGCCGCTATTTCACCGGTATGCGCTCGAGCGCGGGAACGCTGCTCGTTTTCCCCGATGCCGCTTACCTGATAATAGATTTTCGCTACATCGAAAAAGCCAAAAAAACAGCGCGCGGCTGTGAGGTGATACTTCAAAAGCCTGCGGGCGGACTGTACGAACAGATAAACGAGCTTTGCGCCAAGCACGGCGCGAAGGAAATTTCAATAGAAAGCGAAAACACCACCCTCGCACAGGCAGAAATACTGTCCAAAAAACTGGACTGCAAGCTCGATGTCAGCGGTACGCTAAGCGAGATCATTTCAACGCTGCGCCTGATAAAAGCTCCCGACGAGATAGAAAGGATCGTCGCCGCTCAAAGGATAGCCGAAAAGGGCTTTGAGCATATGCTCGAATTTGTACGCCCCGGCAGAACCGAGCGCGAGATCCAACTGGAGCTGGACTTCTTTATGCTTAAAAACGGCGCGGAAGGGTTGAGCTTTGACACTATCGCGCTGAGCGGAGCTAACACCTCCCTGCCCCACGGCGTGCCGTCGGACAAAAAAGTACAAAACGGCGAGCTTGTCCTGCTCGATTTCGGCGCGGTCGTGGACGGCTGTCACAGCGACATGACGAGGACCTTCGCGGTCGGCGAACCGGGTGAAAAGGCACGCAGAGTTTACGACATCGTTCTTAACGCACAAAAACGCGCGCTTGCCGCCGCAAAAGCTGGCATTACGGGCGCGCAGCTTGACGCCGCTGCCCGCGATTACATCGAAAGTAACGGCTTTGGCGAGAATTTCGGGCATTCTCTCGGTCACGGCGTCGGCATGGAAATACACGAACCGCCCACCGCCTCCGCAGGCTCAAAAACGGTACTGACGGACGGTATGATCGTCACCATAGAGCCGGGGATCTATCTCGAGGGCGAATTCGGC
>CANQCJ010000183.1 GCA_947589205.1 uncultured Ruminococcus sp.
CGTTATCTCCGGGCATACACATTTCCTTGTCAGCAGGAAGAGTGATAACGCCGGTAACGTCGGTGGTTCTGAAATAGAACTGCGGTCTGTAGTTGTTGAAGAACGGAGTATGTCTGCCGCCCTCGTCCTTTTTAAGAACGTAAACCTGACCGGAGAACTTGGTGTGCGGGTGGATAGAGCCGGGCTTGCAGAGGACCTGTCCTCTTTCTACCTGGTCTCTTGTGATACCTCTGAGAAGCGCGCCGATGTTGTCGCCGGCTTCTGCATAGTCGAGGGTCTTTCTGAACATTTCGATACCGGTAACAACGGTAGTCTGCTTTTCATCGGAAAGTCCTACGATCTCTACCTGCTCGTTGAGGTTGAGCTTTCCTCTTTCAACTCTTCCGGTAACAACGGTTCCGCGTCCGGAAATAGTCATGGTGTCCTCGATAGGCATGAGGAACGGCTTAGCGTCGTCTCTCTCGGGGCTGGGGATAAACTCGTCTACAGCGTCCATAAGGTCGAGGATCGGCTTGTAAGCCTCGTTGGAAAGATCGTCCGGAGCTTCGAGAGCGGCGAGAGCCGAACCGATGATGATAGGAGTATCGTCTCCGGGGAAGTCATAGGAGCTGAGCAGGTCTCTGATGTCCATTTCAACAAGCTCGAGAAGCTCGGGGTCGTCTACCTGGTCTGCCTTGTTCATGAAAACAACGATAGCGGGAACGCCTACCTGACGGGCAAGAAGAATGTGCTCTCTTGTCTGAGCCATAGGACCGTCGGAAGCCGCAACAACGAGGATAGCTCCGTCCATCTGAGCCGCGCCGGTGATCATGTTCTTTACATAGTCGGCGTGACCCGGGCAGTCAACGTGAGCATAGTGACGCTTGTCGGTCTCATACTCAACGTGAGCGGTGTTGATGGTGATTCCTCTTTCTCTTTCCTCAGGAGCCTTATCGATCATGTCGTAAGCCTCATACTGAGCCTGACCCTTCATAGCGAGAGTCTTGGTTATAGCCGCTGTAAGCGTAGTCTTTCCATGGTCAACGTGGCCGATAGTACCGATGTTGACATGGGGCTTGGTTCTTTCAAATTTTGCCTTAGCCATTGGTAATTTTCCTCCTTAAAGTATAAATTTTTATTAACGAAATTCCCGTACTTGTTATTATAACACATTTACGCGGATATTTCAAGTAGTTTGTAAAATTTTTTTAAAATTATTCGCCTTTTCTGCGAGAGCTTACGATCTTTTCCGAGATCGACTTGGGCACCTCGATGTAGCTGTCGGGTTCCATCGAATACTGTCCGCGTCCCTGCGTCTTTGAACGCAGATCGTTCGAGTAGCCGAACATTTCGGAAAGCGGAACGAGCGCGTTTATCTGCTGTGCGCCGGGTCTTGCTTCCATGCCCTGTATCTGTCCGCGGCGGCTGTTGAGGTCGCCGATAACGTCTCCCATGTAGTCCTCGGGAACGATAACGGTCACCTTCATGATAGGCTCGAGGATCACCGGGTCGGCTTTTCTCATCGCTTCCTTGAACGCCATAGAGCCTGCGAGCTTGAACGCCATTTCCGAAGAGTCTACCTCATGGTAAGAACCGTCGTACAGCTCTACCTTGACGTCTACTACCTGATAGCCTGCGAGAACGCCGGATTCCATAGCTCCTCTGATACCTGCGTCTACTGCGGGGATATACTCCTTCGGGATAGCTCCGCCGACAACGCTGTTGATAAACTCATAGCCCTTGCCGGATTCGTTGGGTTCAACATTGATCTTAACGTGACCGTACTGACCCTTACCGCCCGACTGCTTGGCGTATTTGTAATCGACGCTCGTCTTGCCTCTGATAGTTTCCTTATAGGAAACCTGCGGCGCGCCGACGTTGGCTTCTACCTTAAATTCTCTGAGAAGTCTGTCGACGATTATTTCAAGGTGAAGCTCTCCCATTCCGGCGATGATAGTCTGACCGGTCTCCTCGGAGGTCCAGGTCTTGAAGGTCGGGTCCTCCTCGGCGAGCTTGGAAAGAGCTATGCCCATTTTTTCCTGACCGGCTTTGGTCTTAGGCTCGATAGCGAGCTGGATAACAGGCTCGGGGAACTCCATAGATTCGAGTATTACCGGGTACTTCTCATCGCAGAGCGTGTCGCCGGTGGTGGTGTTTTTAAGACCGATAGCCGCGGCTATATCTCCGGAATAAACCGTCTCGATGTCCTTTCTGTGGTTGGAATGCATCTGAACGATACGTCCGATCCTTTCGGTCTTGTCCTTGGTCGCGTTGTAAACGTTAGAGCCTGCCTGGAGCACGCCGGAATAAACTCTGAAGAAGCAGAGCTTGCCGACAAACGGGTCGGTCGCGATCTTGAACGCGAGAGCGGAAAACGGCTCTTCATCGCTCGAGGGTCTCTCGACCTCCTCGCCGGTCTCGGGATTTACGCCCTTGATGTGGGGTATATCCGTAGGCGCGGGCATATAGTCTACTATCGCGTCGAGCAGCTTCTGTACGCCCTTGTTTCTGTAGGAGGTACCGCAGCAAACCGGTACCATCGTATTGGCGATCGTGCCCTTTCTGATGCACATTTTAAGCTCGTCTATAGTAAGCTCCTCGCCGTCGAGGTACTTCATCATTACCTCTTCGTCCTGCTCTGCGGCAGCATCGAGAAGCATCGAGCGGTATTCCTCCGCCTGATCTTTCATATCCTCGGGAATATCGGTCACCTGAATGTCCGTACCGAGGTCGTTTGTGTAAATATAAGCTTTCATTTCAAGAAGATCTATAAGACCCTTGAAATCGTCCTCAGCTCCTATAGGAAGCTGAATGGCGACAGCGTTCGCTTTAAGTCTTGTGTGGAGCATATCGAGAACTCTGTAGAAATCAGCTCCCATGATGTCCATTTTGTTCACATAGACCATTCTCGGAACGTGGTAATTATCCGCCTGACGCCATACTGTTTCGGTCTGCGGCTCAACTCCGCCCTTTGCGCAGAGAACTGTCACCGATCCGTCAAGAACTCTGAGCGAACGCTCTACCTCGACGGTAAAGTCAACGTGTCCCGGGGTGTCGATGATGTTAAGACGGTGCTTGTTCCAGAAGCAGGTAGTTGCAGCCGAGGTGATGGTTATACCTCTTTCCTGCTCCTGAGCCATCCAGTCCATCGTAGCAGCTCCCTCATGAACCTCGCCCAGCTTATGGGTTATACCCGTATAAAACAGGATACGTTCGGTGGTCGTTGTCTTTCCGGCGTCTATATGAGCCATGATACCGATATTTCTGGTATCCTGCAAAGAACAATCTCTTGCCATAATTTCCTCCTATTTATATACGAATTACCATCTGTAATGAGCAAACGCCTTGTTTGCCTCTGCCATTCTGTGAGTTTCGTCGCGCTTCTTGCAGGAGCCTCCCACGCCGTTTACCGCGTCGAGTATCTCCGCTGCAAGTCTTTCCTTCATGGTGTCCTCGTTTCTTTCGCGTGAATACTTGGTTATCCAGCGAAGTCCGAGAGTCTGTCTCCTTTCGGGACGAACCTCCATAGGCACCTGATAGGTCGCGCCGCCGACTCTGCGGGCTTTTACTTCAAGCTCCGGCATGATATTTTCCATCGCTTCTTCAAAAACCTCGAGAGCGGGACGACCCGTCTTTTCCTCAACGATCTCGAACGCGCCGTAAACTATCTTCTGCGCAACGCCCTTTTTGCCGTCGAGCATGATATTATTTACAAGTCTGGTCACGAGCTTTGACTTGTATACCGGATCCTCGAGAACGTCTCTCTTTGAAACCTTACCTCTTCTTGGCACTGTAATTCCCTCCTTCACATTAAATGAATTCACAGGTACTCGCTTCCGTGAGCTTGCCTCACGGCCCCGTTCGCACTCAAAAGCGGCAAGGCGATCTATATAATAAATCACTCCGCTTTTAAAAATTACGCGGTCTTCGCATTTTATGCGACAATGAGTTTTAACCTTTTTTAGTTTTTTGCGCTTTGACCTTAAGCGGCATTATTTGCCCGCCTTGGGTCTCTTTGCGCCGTACTTTGAACGAGCCTGCATTCTCTTTGCAACGCCCTGAGCGTCAAGCGTACCTCTGATTATGTGGTAACGCGTACCGGGGAGATCCTTTACACGTCCGCCTCTTATCAGCACAACG
>CANQCJ010000184.1 GCA_947589205.1 uncultured Ruminococcus sp.
TCGGAACGGTATGGTTCATGGCGGTGTACGCAAAGCAAAGCGGACCTGTCGGCATAGCCGCCGCGCTTTCCTGGTGCGTTTTTCCTTTTATCATTCCCGACCTTATCAAGCTCGCCGCCGCGGTACTCGTCTCCCGCAGAGTAGCTCCCGCAATAAAACAAACAGTATAAAAGCCTTGACGCGCCTTGATCTTTGGGCGCGTTATTTTTTTGCCCTTTGCCGAATATATTTGACAAGTGAGGTGATGATCTATGGAGGAAACGGTTATTATTCAAATAAACGGCAGGGACGTGAAAATAGTCTGCAATTACCCGCCGAGCGTCGACAGCGAGGAACGCGACAGAGCTTTGCAGAAAATAGCGGAGATGCTCGAGCTTTGACGGCGGTTTATTGCAGGCAGTCGGCGGACAAAAAGGACAGCATAAGCATTGAAACGCAGGAGCAGAGGTGCTTACAGCGTATCGGCGCAAATGAATCCTACAGGGTCTACAGCGACAAGGGCTTCAGCGGAAAAAACACCGAGCGTCCGGCTTTTGCAAAAATGATGAGCGACGTGAACGCCGGGAGGATCGGCAGGATAATCGTCTATAAGCTCGACAGGCTGAGCCGTTCGCTGTTTGATTTTGTGAACCTGATGAAGCTTTTCGACAGCGCCGGCGTGGTCTTTCTCTCGGCGGAGGAAAGCTTCGACACCTCCGGCGAAATGGGCAGGGCTATGCTCGGTATACTTATGGTCTTTGCCCAATATGAGCGCGAGTGCATTCAAAAGCGCGTCACCGACAATTACTATCAGCGCGCTAAGGACGGATATTTTTTAGGCGGCAGCGCGCCGTTCGGGTATGAGCTTGACAAGGACAAAAGGCTCACGCCTCTTCCCGCGCAGGCGGAGATCGTACGCGCTCTTTACGAAAAATATTCTAAAGAAGGCTGTTCGCTCGGCGCGCTTGCAAGAGAGCTTAACGTCAAGGGAGCTGCCACCAACCGCGGCAAGCCGTTTTCGGCGGTCGCCGTCAGGCGCATACTGCGAAATCCGGTTTACGCTATGGCGGATATGAGCGTGTACGGTCATCTTCTTGAAAAGGGGGCGAATATCAATGCAAACGCTGAGGATTTTACCGGGAAATGCGGATGTACGGTCTATGGGAAAAGGAGCGGGAGAAGCAAATTTTCCGCGCTCGACGGCGAATACGTCCGACTCGATACCCACCCCGGTATCATACCCTCCGCAGTCTGGCTGGAGGTCCAGCGGCGGCTGGATAAAAATTTGCAGACCGCCCCGCCCGACAAAGGCTCGTCATGGCTCTCGGGGATAGTAAAATGCAAAGACTGCGGCTATGCGGTAACGCCGCTAAAGGGAAAAAACGGAGTAAGATATTTTACCTGCGGCGGAAAAAAGCTCGGCGTATGCAAGCGCAAAAGAAGCGCGTTCGGGTTTGACGATATTGAATCGGCAGCGCTTAAAGCGCTCAAAGCGCGGATACTCGAGGCGGGATTTTCAAGCGTTGAAAAAAACAAAAACGCAAGCGTTGAATTTACTTTGCTTTTAAAGGAAAAAGAAAAGCTCAGCGAAAAAATAAGCGCGGCGGCTCTTGCGCTGATAAGTGAAAAGGGTACGGTCGCGGAGCATTTAAAAAACGAGATAATCAGGCTCGATAATTCGCTGAAAAAAACGCAAGCGCGGATAGCTACGCTGCGCGAAAAAGAGGGCTTGAGCGTGCCCGCCGAAAAGCTCGAGACGGTCTGCGAGGGCTTGGAAAATTGGGATAAGGATAAGCTGCGCGCCGTCGCCCTGCTTTATATCGACAGGGTTTACATAACCTGCGACGGCATAAGCTTTTATTTTAAAATTTAGGGTATGACGTTCGCCGACCGCAAGGACAGAATGTCGATGTACTGGGGACTGGAGGTGCGCGTGCCGTTCTGCGACCACCGCATAGCGGAGTATCTCTACCGCGTGCCCTGGGAATTTAAAGACTACCTCGGCAGAGAAAAAGGACTGCTAAGAGAAGCTTCGACCGGACTGCTGCCCGAAAGCGTCCTCTGGCGCAAAAAATCCCCCTACCCGAAAACCCATAACCCGGCGTACGAAAACGCTGTTCGTGAACGCCTGCGCGGAGAGCTGTCGGAGACGAACTGCCCGATACTGGATATTCTGAACAGAAGCGAGATCGAATCGCTTATGGAGCACGGCGAACATATCCAGTGGTACGGTCAGCTTATGAACGACCCGCAGACGATGGCTTATATTTTGCAGATAAATCATTGGCTGAAGGTCAATAATGTTACCGTTTGCTGATTTTAATAAAAATTTTTAAAAAAAGCTTGACAAACAGTCTATCTTGTGGTAGAATGATTACACGGAAATGACAAATTTCTCGTTTTTGTTACAATTTTCGATGATAATGTAATTATTCTGCTACAAGGAGCGTGTTTGCAATGGATCATACAGCTAAACATTTAGTTTGCTCTTCGCTTGCGGCGGTCATGCTGCTTACGCAAGTACCATTAGGAACGGTTTACGACGGAACGGCTTCGGCGGGCATAAGTCTGACGGCTTGCGCCGAAAGCGAAGTTAGCGGGCTTACTGTCAGCGTCAAGAGCGAGTACACCTGCACGTCCGACAGCATAAGGATAAACTGGGAGAAAACGGACGGAGCTTCCGGCTATCGGGTGTACCGCAAAAACGATCTTACCGGACAATACGAAAAGGTCAAGACAATCAAAGATCCCGACAAGCTTACCTTTAAAGACAAAAATCTTGAAGCGGGAAAGAAATACTGCTACAAGGTTCAGGCTTACCGCAGGCTCGCAGACGGCAGCAACGAATGGGGAATGCTGAGCGCGGTGAAGAAAACCGCGACAAAGCCGAAGGGTACGCCGAAATTCAAGACGACAAAGGTCGGCTGGCTCTGGACGGAGCTGAGCTGGACGCAGACCGAGTGCAGCGGATATGCTGTAGAGGTCTATTCCGGCGCGGAGAAAAAATGGAAAAAGGTCGCGTCCGTGCAGGACAGAGAGATAACCTCCTGTGAGCTGTTCACCTACGACCTGACGATGGACCCGCTGTTCCCGATGAAATTCCGCATCAAGGCGTTTTCAAAGGACGGCGCGGGAAATGTTTACTACAGCCCCGCGGGGACTACCTCCGAAGAGTACCGAATGGATTATATAAAGGAGGTCAGCGCCGACAGTATAAAGCTGTTAAGCTCGAAAGCCGCCGTCGGAAAGACCTCGGCGTCGAGCTACGAGATCTATAATACGCAGGGCAGCAAGACGACTAAGAGCACAGGATATATTTCTTCAAAGGACAAAGCCGTGCTGAAAAAATTCGCCGATACGCACTTTAAGTCCGGCTGGACAAAGGCGGAAAAGGCGGCGTATACCTTAAACTGGATAAACAAAAACGTCAAATACGCTTCCGGCAGCGATCTGTCAAAGATCTCCGGCTTAGGCTACGCTCAGGCGGTCTTTGAAAAGAAGCTCGGTCAGTGCATACAGTACAACGGCGCGATGGTTGAGATGATGAATTATCTCGGCTTTGACGCGGCTCTCGTAAAGGGCTACCGCGGAGACCCGAAGGGCACAAAGTGGCAGCACTACTGGGGCGAGATAACGATAAACAAAAAAACCTGCCTGATAGAGACCGGCTGCTATCAGAAGGACGGCGAATGGCAGTTCCTGTGCAGACCCTATTCCGAGGTTTCGGGATACATAAAGAATAACAAGCTTCAAAATAAGTAAAAAAATCACGCTCCCGATCATCGGGAGCGTTTTTATGCAGAGCTTCAGTTCATCTCAAATTCCTCCGGGGTGTCCGAGGGAGCGCCTACAAGCTCATTGAAAAGTATAGAATATTTTGTACAGCTGTCGTGAGTAAGCTTTACCGCCCCGGCACGCAGGCTTATCGGAAGCTCGACGCCGTCGCAGCTTACCTTTTCGCCGTTATGCGAAATAACGGACAGCGCGATGCTTTTTACTGCTTCCGGCTCGGAGCAGTCGGTCACAAGCACATATTCATCGCCGCCTATACGGAACATAAACATATCATCGCCGCACGCCTGCTCAATGCGGC
>CANQCJ010000185.1 GCA_947589205.1 uncultured Ruminococcus sp.
GGAACGTCCTGCGAATTTTATGTTTTTGAGCTTGACCAGAAGGGTATGCCGACAAAGCTCCCTCACGACAACGCCGGCTGCTGCGACGCCGCTCCCGCCGACCGGGGCGAAAATCTCCGCAGGGATATCTGCATGGCTCTCGAACAAATGGAGGTCTATCCGCACAGCTCGCGGCATGAAGCCGGTCCGGGTCAAAACGAGATAGATTTCATCTCGGCTTCGCCGATAAACGCCGCAGACAATCTCGTAACCTTTAAAAATACCGTCAAATCCGTTTCCGAACGCGACGGGCTTTACGCTTCGTTCATGCCAAAGCCGCTGCCCGACCGCAGCGGAAGCAGTCTGCAAATAACGATAAGCTGCACCCACAACGGAAGAGACGTTTTCAGCAGCAGGGACGGCTCGTTAAGTCTGCTCGCCGACAGAATGATAGGAGGTATCACCGACTGTCTGCCGGCTATGACGATGTTCTTTAACGGCATAACAAATTCCTATTCGCGGCTTCAGGCGATAGACGGCATGAAAAAGGTCTGCTGGAGCAGTCAAAATATAAACGTGCCGTTAAGGCTCAAAAAGGGCGGACTCGTTATCCGCACGCCCGACAATACCTGCAATCCGTATTTTGCTATAGGTCTTATAATAAACGCCTGCCTTGACGGCATCAAGCGCGCTCTTAACGCGCCGAAGCCTGTCGAAAGCTGTGACAGCATTGACGGAGCAGCTATCCCGGAGGATCTCAGAGAAGCCGCGGACGCCGCCGAAAACAGCGTATTTATCAAAGAGAGCTTCGACGAAAGAACGCTCAAATATATGCTTGAAAAGAAACGGCTGATGTGTGAAGAATTTGAACAGGCGCAGAACAAAGAGATCTATGAAACGGTAAAATATTTCTTCGCACTTTGATCTTCTATATAATTTTATAAAGGGGGTGGCTGAATGGACAGGATCCTTATCGTTTCTGCCAACGATTCTGCGGCTTCGGCAATTGCGGCGTTAGTGAAGCAGGCTTATCCGGACTGTTCGCTGTCAGTCGCGCTCACCGCCTCGGAAGCAAGGAGAGCCGCCGCGCAAAACGATTATGACGCGGTGACGATAAACTGTCCCCTGACCGATGAATACGGAAGCGAGCTTGCCGAGCATATCGTTGAAAACACCGGCGCAAGCTGCATTATGATAGTTAAAGCCGAAAGATGCGACGCTGTAAGCGAGAAGATGGAGGATTTCGGCGTTATGGTGGTCGAAAAGCCGCTGATAAAACAGGTATTCTATCAGGCGTTAAGATTCGTCAGCGCTTCGAGGAAGCGCATTATGGGACTTAGGAGCGAAAACGTAAAGCTTCACAAGCGTCTCGATGAAATGAGGATAATAAACAGAGCAAAATTCGCACTTATGCAGTATCTCGGCTTCACCGAAGCGCAGGCGCACAGATATATCGAAAAGCAGGCTATGGACATGAGAAAAACAAGGCTGGAGATAGCCTATTCGGTCATAAATACCTACGAGCAGTAAAGGAGAAAAATCATGTCAAACACCGAAAAAATATCCGCCGCTAAAGCGTTGGAGCGCTTAAAAAGCGGCAATGAAAAATATGCTTTATCCGGCAAAGCAGCAGGCGATTTTTCCGAAAAAATAAGACGCGATACCGCGCAAAACGGACAATTTCCCTATGCAATAATAATAACCTGCTCCGATTCGCGGGTAGTTCCCGAAGCGGTCTTTTCGGCAGGGTTAGGCGAGCTTTTTGTTATAAGAGTTGCCGGAAACGTCATAGATCCCCACCAGCTCGGCAGCATAGAATACGCCGCCGAACACCTCGGCTGTGAGCTTGCAGTCGTACTCGGTCATACTCACTGCGGCGCGTTGGACGCGGCTATCTCACACGATCCGCAGGGTTATATAAAGTATATCACCGACGAGATAAAGCTTGCGATAAACGATGAGACCGACCCGTACAAGGCTTGCGTTCTCAACGTTAAACGCAGCGTTTCTCTTATAAAGAGCAGTCTTGAGATAAAACAACTTGAAAACGAAAAGAGGCTTAAGGTCATCGGCGCGGTGTACGATATCGAAAGCGGCAGGGTACAGCTCGGTGTGTGATGAGTATACGCTGAGAATGTGTATAAAATGTTAAAAAATGTTTTGGCAAACGTAAAAAAAAAACAAAGCTCTTGAAATGAAAGCAAAAAAAGTGTATAATATATTTTAGCAGTTGATTTATCTGCTTATTAAAAAAGTAATTTATATGGAGGGTGTTTTCAGATGTTAGTTTCAACAAAGGATATGATGACTAAGGCTGTCGCCGGTCATTACGCGGTAGGTCAGTTCAATATAAATAACCTCGAGTGGACAAAGGCTATCCTGCTCACCGCTCAGGAAAACAGCTCGCCCGTTATCCTCGGAGTTTCGGAGGGCGCAGGCAAGTATATGTGCGGCTTTACCACCGTTGTGGGTATGGTAAGCGCGATGATAAATGAGCTGGGTATAACCGTTCCTGTCGCTCTGCATCTGGATCACGGAACATTTGAAGGTGCGAAAAAGTGCATAAACGCGGGCTTTTCTTCGATAATGTTCGACGGCTCGCACTATCCTATCGAAGAGAACCTCGAAAAGACCAAGGCTCTCGTAAATACCTGCGACGTTCTCGGACTTTCGCTTGAAGCAGAGGTAGGCGCTATCGGCGGAGAAGAGGACGGCGTTATCGGTGCGGGCGAATGTGCAGACCCCGACGAGTGCAAGATGATAGCCGACCTCGGCGTTACCATGCTCGCCGCCGGTATCGGAAACATTCACGGAAAATATCCCGAAAACTGGCCCGGACTTTCCTTTGAAACTCTTGCGGCTGTTAAAGAAAAGGTCGGAGATATGCCCCTCGTTCTTCACGGCGGCACGGGTATCCCCGACGATATGATAACCAAGGCCATCTCGCTCGGCGTTGCTAAGATCAACGTTAATACCGAATGCCAGCTCGTATTCCAGGAGGCGACAAGAAAGTACATAGAGGACGGCAAGGATCTTGTCGGAAAGGGCTTCGACCCCAGAAAGCTCCTCGCTCCCGGCTTTGACGCTATCAAGGCTAAGGTAAAAGAGAAAATGGAGATCTTCGGCTCTATCGGAAAGGCTTGATAAATGCAGTCGGCTTACAGCATAGGAGTTATCATATTTATTATCTTAGCTCTGTTATCAGCTTAGCTTTGATCTAAATACATCGAGTGTAACCCAGCTTTAACCACTCGTTAATAAAAACAAGGAGAAAAAGAATAATGGAATCATTCAGCACACGCAGGGTCGCAAAGACAGGCATTGTCGCGGCTATTTATGTAGTTCTTACGGTCGCTCTTTCGGGTATTTCCTACCTCGGAGTGCAGTTTCGTATCTCGGAGGCGTTAATGCTCCTCTGCCTTTTCAGCAAGGATTATATCGTCTCGCTGTCTGTCGGCTGTTTTATCGCAAACATATTCAGCTCGGTCGGTCTCATCGACACGGTGGTCGGCACTTCGGCTACTTTGCTTGCAGGCATTTGCATTTATCTGCTAAGAGACAAGCTCAACGGCTTTACGGCTTCGATATTCCCCATCGTTTTCAACGCGGTTTTTGTCGGACTTGAATTGAAGCTCGTTCTGAAATTCCCATTGTTCCTTTCTATGGCGCAGGTCGCTTTCGGTGAGCTTGTCTGCGTCACTCTGCTCGGCGGTTTTCTCTTAAAGGCTCTGATGAAAAATCAGTCCTTTATGCGCCTGATACAGACCGAGCAGGATCAGATCTGAGTAGGGCGGGCAATAGTCCGTTCGATAGGTGTTACTCGTATTTTCTTTGAAAATTCGGTGTTTTGAAAGAAAATCCGAGAATGCCGTTATATAAAAAATACCGTCCTTATCCGTGTGTAAACCTCTCGGGTAAGGGCTTTTTTTCTTGAAAATCCTTTGCATATTATTGTATAATTATATTAAGAACATTCTTTTAAAAATGTTCTCGATGCAAACGCTTAAATTCTTGCTTTTTCACGCTTTTTTGCAGGTTTTAAGCGTTTAAAATATGT
>CANQCJ010000186.1 GCA_947589205.1 uncultured Ruminococcus sp.
CCCAAGGACACAACGGGCTGTGCCGTCTGCGGAGAACACCCGACCATAACAGAGCTTATAGATTACGAGCAGGCGGAGTGTGACGGTTTAGGTCTTACGAATGGTGAGTGATAATATGATAAAACTGAAAAAAGCCGATCTTGAAAAAATGATCGCTCATGCAAAGGGCTGTCTGCCGAACGAAGCCTGCGGCTTGATAGCCGGCACAGAAAATAACGGCGTAAGGGAGATAAAAGCAGTTTATCTTCTTACAAATACAGATCAATCGAACGAACATTTTTCGCTCGACCCGAAGGAGCAGCTTGCGGCGGTAAAGGATATGCGTTCAAAGGGTCTGACCCCTCTCGGCAACTGGCATTCCCACCCGGAGTCGCCGTCGAGACCGTCCGATGAGGATAAGCGTCTTGCCTTTGACGGCAGGGCAAGCTATATGATACTTTCGCTTATGGAGCGCGGTAAGCCTGTTCTCAATTCCTTTCGGATAACCGGAAAAGACCCGAAAATATCCGAAAAGGAACAGCTTGTCATCGAGGAATGAGCATGTACGATACAGTGATAATCGGCAGCGGCCCGGCAGGACTTTCCGCCGCCGTCTATGCAAAAAGAGCCGAGCTTAACACGGTAGTGATCGAAAAAGAATACATGGGTACGGGGCAGATAGCTCAGAGCAGCCGGGTAGATAATTATTTGGGACTTTACGGTGAAAACGGATTCGATCTCGGCGAAAAATTCCTCGCTCACGCTCAGGCGGTCGGCACGGAATTTATCGAAGCCGAAATAACCAAAATAATTCCGAGCGATGACGGCTATGTGCTTAAGACCTCGGACGGAGAGGATATTCCTGCGCGCACCGTGATCTATGCGGCGGGCACAAAACGCAGACGTCTCAAAATAAAAGGCGAAAGCGAATTTTTGTCAAAGGGCATATCCTTTTGCGCGGTATGCGACGGGTCTTTTTATGCGGATAAAAATGTCGCCGTGATAGGCGGCGGAGACACGGCTTTATCCGACGCGCTGTATCTTTCCGCTATCGCCGAAAAAGTGTATATCATACACCGCAGAGAAGCCCTCCGCGCAAACGAGGCATTGCAGAAAATTGTGAAAAATACCGAAAATATCGAGCTTATACTAAATGCCGTACCCGTTGAATTTATCGGAGATAAAAAAATAAATTCGGTCAGGCTTGTCCGTAATAATGAGGAAAGTATCCTCGATGTCGACGGAGTATTTATTGCAATAGGAGGTACTCCGAACAGCGGACTTTTAAGGGGTATCGCGGATATTGACGAAAACGGATATATCGTTGCAGACGAAAACGGAATTACGAGTGCGCCCGGCATATTTGCCGCGGGCGATGTTCGTACAAAACGTTTAAGACAGGTCATAACGGCTGCGGCTGACGGTGCGAATTGCGCAGGATCGGCAAGAATATATTTAACGGAGCTGAAGGTATGAAATTACGGAAGCTGAGTACGGACGTACTTATAATCGGCGGAGGCACGGCGGGGTGCTATGCGGCTATGACCATTGCCCAAAATTCTCCCGATACAAAGACGCTTATCTGCGAAAAGGCGAATATAAAGCGCAGCGGCTGTCTCGCCGCGGGCGTAAACGCTTTGAACGCCTATATCACAAAGGGCTGTACTCCGCAGGATTATGTTGACTATGCAAGGAACGACGCCGCCGGCATCGTGCGCGGCGATCTGCTGCTAACGATGTCGGAAAATCTAAACAGCGTGACGGATCATCTTGAACGGCTCGGACTTGTGATTTTAAAGGACGAAAACGGAAACTACGTTACAAGAGGAAAACGAAATCTGAAAATAAACGGCGAAAACATCAAGCCCCTGCTTGCCGATGCAGTAAACGAGCTTGAAAACGTCACCGTTATTAATCATATCAACATGACCGGTCTCGCGGTCTCGGAAAACCGCATAAACGGCGCGTTCGGTTTTAATGTCAGCGAGGAGATCTTCTACAGCATTGCGGCTAAAGCTGTTATTATCTGCACCGGAGGGGCTGCGGGACTTTATAAGCCCAACAATCCGGGTTTTTCGCGGCATAAAATGTGGTATCCGCCGTTCAACACCGGCGCGGGCTATGCTATGGGTATACGCGCGGGAGCGGAAATGACGACGTTTGAAATGCGCTTTATCGCGCTTCGCTGCAAGGATACCATCGCGCCGACGGGCACGCTGGCGCAGGGAGTCGGCGCAAAGCAGATAAACTCGCTCGGAGAGGTATATGAGGATAAATACGGTCTTACCACGTCGCAGAGAGTACACGGTACGGTCATGGAAAATATAAGCGGCAGAGGTCCATGTTATCTGAAAACGGAGGGGATAACTCCGCAGCAGGACGACGCGCTGATAAAGGCATATCTGAACATGGCGCCCTCGCAGACGATAAAATGGCTCGAAAGCGGCAAAATGCCGTCGGAGCAGAACGTTGAGATCGAGGGAACCGAGCCGTACATCGTCGGCGGTCATACCGCAAGCGGATATTGGGTGGATACCGACCGCGAGACCACGATACACGGGCTTTTCGCCGCAGGAGACGCCGCGGGCGGCTGTCCGCAGAAATATGTCACCGGCGCGCTCGCAGAGGGCAGGATAGCCGCATTGTCGGCATTAAAATATATCGCTTCTAAAAGCATTCCCGAAATTTCCGAAGAAAAAATTTCCGAAAATTCTTCAAGAGCGGAGAAATTTCTTAACACCAAAGGATCGCGCTTTAGCTGCGAACAGCTTGAAGAAGCCATGCAGACGGTCATGGACCGCTATGCGGGCGGTATCGGTACGAATTATCGCTACAACGAAAAGCAGCTTGCGATCGCCGACGAGAGAATATCGCAGATCGAAACGCTTACAGACGAGCTTTGCGCCGAGGATATGCACGAGCTGATGCTCATATATGAATTGTGCGAGCGGCTGACGGTATGCAAAATTCTTATCGCGCATCTTCGCGCAAGAAAAGAGACCCGCTGGCACAGCTTTGCGGAAAATCTCGACTATCCGGAAAGAGACAATGAAAATTATCTTTGCTGCATAAATTCAAGGCTTGAAAACGGCAAAATAAAGATCATCAGGCGCAGACTGATAAAGGAGGGCGAACGCTATGAGCATAACGATCGACAGTGAAAAATGTATCGGCTGCGGAAAATGCGCGGAGGTCTGTCCGGGTAATCTTATCAAGCTTGACGGCAAGGCGTATATCAAATATCCGAAGGACTGCTGGGGCTGTACCTCCTGCGTCAAGGAATGCAGCGTAAACGCGGTGAAATTTTTTCTCGGCGCGGATATAGGCGGCATGGGAGGTCTCGTGTATACAAGGCAAAGGGGCGATGTACTTACCTGGGTAATAGAACGCCCCGACGGCAGCGCGAAGGAAATAGATATCAACAGAAAAGAATCTAACAGGTACTGAGGAGTGAAATAGATGAGCGAATTATCCCACCTTGATGAACTTGAAGCGGAAGCGATCTACATTATCCGCGAGGTCGCCGCAGAATGCGAAAGACCGGTGATGCTGTATTCTATCGGCAAGGACAGCTCCGTTATGCTGCACCTTGCCATGAAAGCGTTTTATCCCGAAAAGCCGCCGTTTCCGTTTATGCACATCGACACCACATGGAAATTCCATGATATGATAAAATTCCGCGATGAAACGGCAAAAAGGCTCGGCATAGAAATGATAGTCTATACCAACGAGGAGGGCGTGAAGCAGGGCATAAATCCGTTCGACCACGGCGCGGCGTATACGGATATAATGAAAACGCAGGCCTTGAAGCAGGCTCTTACAAAATACGGCTTTACGGCGGCATTCGGCGGCGGACGGAGAGATGAAGAAAAATCTCGGGCAAAGGAAAGGATTTTTTCTTTTCGCAATTCCGCGCAGGCGTGGGATCCGAAAAATCAGCGTCCGGAGATGTGGAAGCTGTATAACACCAAAATAAACAAAGGCGAAAGCATACGGGTATTCCCTATCTCTAACTGGACGGAAAAGGATATATGGCAGTATATACGCCGT
>CANQCJ010000187.1 GCA_947589205.1 uncultured Ruminococcus sp.
TATCTCTTTTTGTCTCTTGTTAACTTTCTGTTAATTCTGATGTTTTTCTATTGACTTTTCATAGCCGGTCTCCTTTTGGTTTTTGCGGCAAAATGTTTTGTTAATAATCGTATTCGTGAAGCGCGCAAAAAATATCGCCCTCCTTGAGCTTTTCATAGCACGCCTGTAAAATATCGCGGCGGGTCACTATCCCGATAAATTTTTTCCTGTCGTCCTCTACAGGCACGAAATTCTGGTTCATAGAAAGCCGGAAAAGCTCTTCAAACGTTGAGCTTACGGCGACAGGCTCGCACTTTACTCGTTTTGGCACATCAGCTACCGAGTATTTTTCCAGCTCGGTGATATCTCCTATGTCGTGGGCGAGCATAAACCATAAAAAATCGCCCTCTGCAATAGTTTTTACATATTCGCCCTCACGGTTTATGACCGGTATCGCGGTGTAGCCATGGTGCTTCATCTTCTCTATCGCCTGACGCAGCGTAAGATCGCTGTAGATATACGCCGTCAGCGCCTTTGGCTTGAGAAGCGAAAATATATTAGTGCTGTTCATTATGCACTCCTTTAAAAAGCCGTCATTTCGGTGTGTAGATCAATTCCATAAGGTCTAAAAAGCTTATTCGTTTAAAGTCGTCCGGGGTTATGCCTTGTAAGCCCATATCGTCGGTGGTTATCCCCAGCTCATTGCAAAGCTGCTGGCAGAACGCAAGACGTTCGTCCTCCGTAAGCGCGTTAAAGTCGGTAAGATCGTCAAGAAAAGAGCTGTCGATCTTTTCGGCTTCGTTTTTAAGCGAATCTATCTGCACGTTCTGCACAAGATCGTCCTCGCCCTCTACGGAGTAGGAAACGGTATATTTAACGGGATCATAGTCCTCGTCAAAATAAATATCGTAAACGGTGATATAAGCCGCCGCCGTATATGTGTATTCTTCGACAATATATCCTTCGGTGTCCGCAGGTATTCTTGTAGATGTCTGCTCGAGCTTGTTTTCGATTATGATATCGGCAATATTCCCCGCATCGGCGATGCCTGTAACATACGCGCCGATATTGTAGTCGATAGTATATCCTACCGAATCGGTATAAATATACGCGGTATCGGCGGGCAGACCGGTGTCGTTGGTCTCCTTGTTAGTCACCATATAGCTTTCGCCGTCATATGCTGCGGTTATTTTTATGAGCGAATCGGGGTCGTCGGAAAAGGTAACGCTTACCGAATAGGTATACGGCTGAGAAAAAATTTCCGCCATTTTAGCTATACCCTCTCCGGGAGCATACTCCTCTTCTTCCGCCCGGCTCTCGTCAGCCGCACTTTCGTCCGCTTTGCTCTCATCGGCCTTGCTGACCGTTTCGGCTTTGCTTTCGGCGGCAGCTTTGGAAGAATTATCGGTTTTATCCTTATCCGCGCAGCCTGTCGCAAGAGCGCAAAGCGCTGCAAGCATAACGGCGGCGGTCTTGAATCTGTTCATTACTGCACCTTTCTTTTTTGTGTTCGTTAGTTTCACTTAGGCGGTGTTGCCCTTATATATTATACTACATTCCGCCCGCTTTGTCAAGTATCACAGCTTCATGAGAATATTTTTCATTTCTCTTGCCGCCGCCTCCGGGTCGCTGTCGGCGATAATATCGGATATGACAGCCGCGCCGTTTATTCCCATTCCGGCAAACTCGAGAACATTGAAACGTTTAACGCCGCCTATTATCACAATAGGTATGCTGACGCCTGCGCGGATCGCCGCAAGGTTTTCCTTTGTGTTGGCTTTGGCGTCGCTTTTTGTGGAGGTCGCAAACATCGCTCCCACGCCGATATAATCCGCCCCCTGCGCCTGAGCGCGTTTTGCAAGCTCGACGGTCGGCGCGGTAACGCCTATTATCTTTTTTTCGCCGAGCAGCTTTCTTGCGGCATCGCAGGGCAGATCGCTCTGACCGAGATGAACGCCCGCCGCGTCGGCGGCAAGAGCGATGTCGGCTCTGTCGTTTATGATAAGCGGCGCGTTATAACGGTCGGTTATCGCTTTTACTCTTACCGCAAGCTCATAAAGCTCCCGCGAGGTCAAGGACTTTTCTCTCAGCTGTATAATATCCGCTCCTCCGCGCAGAACGGCTTCTACGGATTCCTCCACGCTTTTTGAGCTCATAAGCGAGCTGTCGGTGCAGATATACAATATATTATTCTTTATCATCATTTTTCGGTGCAGAAGGTGACCTCCTTGCCCTCTAAGATCATGTTCGTCGTTCTTACCGCGCACATTTTTCCGCACATCGAGCAGGTGTGTCTGTCGGCGGGAGGGGTCTGCTCAAAAAATCTCTTGGCTTTTTCGCCGTCAAGGGCAATGTCGAACATTTTGTCCCAATCGGTCTCATGCCGCGCCGCCGCCATCGCGTTGTCCGCGTCCATCGCGTGAGGTATGCCCTTAGCGATGTCCGCCGCGTGAGCGGCTATCCTGCTTGCGATAATGCCCTCTTTAACATCGTTCTCGTCCGGCAGGCGCAGATGCTCGGCAGGGGTAACATAGCATAAGAAATCCGCTCCGCTCGCCGCCGCTATAGCTCCGCCGATAGCCGACGTGATATGGTCGTAGCCGGGCGCGATATCCGTAACGAGAGGTCCTAACACATAGAACGGCGCGTTGTGGCAAAGCCGCTTCTGAAGCTTCATATTCGCCGCGATCTGATCCATAGGCATATGACCCGGACCCTCTACCATGACCTGAACGTCCTTTTCCCATGCGCGTTTTGTAAGATCGCCAAGCTCTATAAGCTCGGAGATCTGACCGGCGTCGGTAGCGTCTGCAAGACAGCCCGGACGCAGCGCGTCGCCCAAAGAGATCGTTACGTCGTATTCTCTGAGGATCTCCAGCACATCGTCATAATATTCAAAAAACGGATTTTCGTTTCCGGTCATCATCATCCATGCAAAAAGCAGCGAGCCTCCGCGGGAGACGATATTCATTTTTCTTCCCTCGCGCCTGAACGCTTCAACGGCGCGGCGGTTTATGCCGGCGTGTATCGTCATAAAGTCCACGCCCTCCTCGGCGTGCGCTCTTACGACTCTAAGAAAATCCTGCGCGCTTATTTCGAGCAGATCCTTATCCAGATAACCGATAGCGTCATACATCGGAACAGTGCCGATCATGGCGGGGGATCTTTCTATAAGAGCCTGCCTGAAACGGTTGGTCTTGCCGTAATTGGAAAGATCCATGATAGCCTCCGCGCCGAATTTCAGCGCAGTGTCGACCTTTTTCATCTCCAGCTCGTAGTCCTTAGCGTCGCCGGAAATTCCGAGATTTACGTTTATTTTGGTTTTTAAGCCCTTGCCGATACCCTCTGCGGAAAGCGACCTATGGTTGATGTTCGCGGGAATGCAGACCTCGCCGGCAGCGACGAGCGCGCGTATCTCCTCCGGAGCTTTGTATTCCTTTTTAGCGACGGTCTCCATTTCGGGCGTTACTATCCCTTTTTTAGCCGCTTCCATCTGCGTTTTATAGCTTCTCATTTGTTTCAATTCCTTTCATGCTGTAATATTCATAAAAATGATTTACGGGACTGTGTCCTGCGCCCACATAAAACGATTTTTCTATGGCGTTTGTAATGTAATCCTTGGCGTTGGCGACAGCCGCTTCGAGCGGACAGCCGTTTGCAAGGAAGGAGGTTATTGCGGAGGAGAGCGTACAGCCTGTGCCGTGGGTGTTTTGCGAAGCTATGCGCTTTGCTTCAAAGCGTTTTTGCGTTTTGCCGTCAAAGAGTATATCCGCAGATATTTCAATGTCCTCGGAATGCCCGCCCTTTATCAGCACGTTTTCCGCGCCGCCTTTAAGCAGCTTTTCAGCCGCTTTGCCGATATCCCTTTCTCCGCTTAACGCGTAGGCCTCCGGCAGATTCGGGGTTATCAGCGTGCAAAGCGGAAGGATAAGCTCTTTTAAATATTCCGCCGCGTTTTTCCCGCTCAGCCTGCTGCCGCTTGTTGAAGAAAGTATCGGGTCGCAGACTACTATCTGCGGCTTATAGCGTTTTAGTTTTTCGCTCACC
>CANQCJ010000188.1 GCA_947589205.1 uncultured Ruminococcus sp.
GGTCTGCTCGGCAGCTTCTTCGGCTTTTTCATCGCTCTCGGTATTTTCTTCACCTTGCTCTTCAACGTGAGTCTCCTCCGCCGGCTGTTGTTCATTCTCGGCTTCCTCGTCAGCTTCAACGCTCACGCATTCCGCGCTCCGCATCGTGTCGATAAGCTCCTTGGGTACGACTATCGTCTGTTCCGCGCTCTCTTTGTTTCCCTCCTGCGGCGCGCTGAGCGCTACCTCTACCTCCTGCGGAAGCTCTTCGGCAGTCTCGGCCTCCGCGCAGGGACGGTTATATTTTGCATAATTTATCGCGGAAGCGATATTCTGCGTTCTGTAGACCTTGCAGGGCGGCGCATCGTCGAAGGTGTTTTCCCAGAAATCGTGAAGCTTGTCAAAGCCCTTATCGTTGCTTATGACGAAAATATGCGTATTCGTTTCCTTTGCCACCATATATCCGAGCAGCGTGGAAAGCTGAAAATCGAGGGCGTTTTTGCCGCCTACTCTTACCTTTATATACTGCACATCAGCTCTTGACTGCATTACCATGCAATGCATCTCAAAGCTGATAGTGTCGGAATTGTCGCTGTAAAATATTATAACTCTGTCGTCCTCCGTAAGTCTTTCGATACCGTAAAGACCTTTTGATTTTACGTTCTCAAAATCGACGAGATATGATTTCATATATACTCTTTTCCTTTCGTTTCGTCTTATCCGCGCTTGCGCTTAACGGCGATCGCCGCCGCCGAAGCTGCTATTATTGCTCCCGAGCAGCCTATCGCCGCTGCGGCGGGTGCGGATAAGCCTTTTTCGCCGCCGTCTGTTTCCTTTTGCTCCTTTGCCGCCTCAGCCGCCTCCGGGTCGTAATAGGTATAGGTATGCTCCTCTATTATCGGCTGCAATGTCCTTGCTATCCTCGCATGACCGTCGGCGTTGGGGTGTATGTCCATATTTTCTATATTTGTAAGCTCAACGTTTTCTCCCTCAAACGCCTTCGCTACATCTGCGACACTGTAATCGAGATCATCTGCTTCGTCCTTTATAATGCTGTTAAGTCTGTCTATTTTTTCCTCCGCAAGATCGGCAAGAGCTGTCAGCGAGTTTCCCTCGAGGGGATTATAAAGTGTCTGGACAAAGATCGTCAGATCCTTGCTTGAATTTCTTGCATATATCTCCGCCGCGATATTTTCAAGATTATCCGAATAGGCATCGAGATTTTTATCGAGCGTTTTGCCGAGTGAAAACAGCTTATCTATCGCTTCGGAAAAGCTGTTTTCTCCGCTTACCAAATTAAGAAGCGGCTTCAGCAGATCGTTGCCGCCGATTGAAATAACTATAGCGTCGGCGTGCTTCAGCTCCTTGTCGTAGATACCGTCTCTCAGATTTGTAAGCATTTTAGAAGAGGTAAGACCGTCTGCCGCTAAGTTGCTTGAAGAAAATCCCGCCTTTTCCGGCAGCTCGGAATCAAAGACTGCCGTGAGCAGATTTGCATAGGAAGCGCATTTTGTTTTGTCCTGCGCCGAATAGCCGTCGAGTCCGAAGCCCGTCGCGATAGAATCGCCCATAAAAACTATATTCGGCGGAGTATTGACCTCTATATCCCCCGCATCGGCGAAGGTGGTCGGGCAAGCGGATAAAAACACCGCTGCCGCAGCAGTCACGGCAGCAAGCGCCCTTAATATCTTCAAAAAGTCATCTCCCTTTTTTGCGCTTGGATATTTGCGGCGATAAACCGCTAAAACTAATATATTAGCTCGTTTATATTTTTATGCGGCTTATAACGTTTTTAATTCCTCGTCAGAGACGATCTTGAAGCCGCTCTCGCCGAGCGCGTTGACCGCTTCGTCAAGCTTGTCTACTCTCAGCACAAGATAAGCCGTTTCATCGGCTTCGCTCAAAAATGCCGCGTACATATATTCAACGCTGATGTTTTCAGAGTACAGACACTCCATCGCGTCGGCAAGTCCGCCCGGCTTGTCGCTTATTCTTATGGCAAGCACTCCTGTGACGGTAACGGCAAAATTGTTTTCTTTAAGCGCGCTCAAAGCCTTTTCACTGTCGTCCACGATAAGGCGCAGTATACCGAAATCCTTTGTGTCGGCAATGCTCATAGCACGTATGCTTATATTATTGTCGCCGAGAAGTCTTGTTATCTTAGAAAGTCTGCCCGGTCTGTTTTCTACAAAAACCGATATTTGCTTTACTGTCATGGTTATTCCTTCTTTCCTATAAATATTTTTTGTTTTCAGCTCTCCGAGGTAAACAGCACATAGCGGCTGTGCTTTGCGGCAAACCGCCAGAACGAAAGCGAATCGGCAAAATATTCAAATGCTTCCTCCATGTCCTCGCTGTCCTTCCGCGGGTATTCGCCGGGATCTATTTTTCTGTAACCGCGCTTAAAAGCTGCTTCGGTCACTTTGCAAAGCTCTTCGCAGATGCTTTTGACCTGCTCGGGCGTTTTCAGACAGATACGAAAATCGTCATGCTCCTTATCGTCAAAATAAAGCTCCTCGCCGCCTAATATCGCAAGCCCCGCGGTATTTTTTTCATCATAAGCCATACCCCCGCCGTTAAGCGCGCGGTGTATCGCTTCCGAAAAGCTGTCAAGCTCAAAGGTGCGCTCGGGGTAATCTTCAAAATAAAGCTCGTCAAGCTCGTTTGTTACATATACCGGGCGTTCAGCCCTTTTTAACGCTCTGAGCTTTTTTATCTCCTCTTCGCCGACAGCGAACAGTACGCCGTACAGCAGCATATCAGACGAGCCTTCTCTTGTCTATAACTCTTACGGCCTTGCCCTCCGAACGCGGTATGCTCTTGGGTTCGACAAGCCTTATCTTCGCCTTTATGCCGAGTATAGACTGTATATCCGCAGAGATCTTTCTTGAAAGCTCCTCGACCGTCTTAACGGTATCGGAGAACATATCGTCGGAGATCTCAACGAGGATCTCAAACGTATCGGTAGTGCCTACTCTGTCGACTAATATCTGATAGTTCGGCGTCGCCTTGCTCATTTTAAGCAGCACCGATTCTATCTGAGACGGGAAAACGTTGACGCCCTTTATGATAAGCATATCGTCCGTTCTGCCCATAGGCTTGCTCATTTTTACGAGGGTCCTTCCGCAGGAGCATTTTTCTCTCGTAAGCACACAGATATCTCTCGTGCGGTATCTCAGCAGCGGAAAGGCTTCCTTTGTTATGCTCGTGAAAACAAGCTCGCCCTTTGAACCCTCGGGAAGCACCTCTCCGGTATCGGGGTCTATTATCTCGGCGATAAAGTGATCCTCGTTTATGTGCATACCCGTCTGCTCTTCGCATTCAAACGAAACGCCCGGACCGCTCGTTTCGGTAAGTCCGTAAATGTCATACGCCTTTATGCCTAAAAGTCTTTCTATCTCGCGGCGCATTTCCTCCGTCCACGGCTCCGCTCCGAAAATTCCCGCCTTGAGCTTTATATCATCGGGCGAATATCCCATATCGTGAAGCGTTTCGCCTATGTATGCCGCATAGGACGGCGTGCAGCAAAGTATGGTAGAGCCGAGATCCATCATGAATTGTATCTGTCTTTCGGTGTTGCCCGAGGACATCGGCAGCGTAAGGCAGCCTACCTTGTGAGAACCGCCGTTAAGTCCCGGTCCTCCGGTGAAAAGTCCGTAGCCGTAGCAAACCTGACAAACGTCCTCGTTAGTTCCGCCCGCCGCGACTATCGCTCTCGCGCAGCAGTCCTCCCAGAGATCGAGGTCGTGCTGTGTATAAAAAGCGACGACTCTTTTGCCCGTCGTTCCGCTCGTGGACTGTATCCTTACGCAGTCGGCAAGCGGCTTTGCAAGCAGTCCGTAGGGATAAGCGTCTCTAAGGTCGGCTTTTGTCAAAAACGGCAGCTTGTGAAGATCGTCTATCGTTTTTACATCGTCCGGGGTCAAGCCTTTTTTCTCCATAAGCGCGCGGTAGTACGGCACGTTGTCGTAAACGTGCTTCACCTGAGCCGCCAGCC
>CANQCJ010000189.1 GCA_947589205.1 uncultured Ruminococcus sp.
GGGGTTGTAGATAACGTCAAACACCGCGCCTGCGGCAGCTATCACCTCATCGCCGACCGGACAGGCTTCCGTTTTCGGGTACATTCCGACAGGCGTGGCGTTCATGAGCAGATCGTACCTTTTAGATGTGTCTATGGCAGTATTCAGAACGATCTCGACCTTAGCGTCATGCTTCATGGCAAATATATCCTTTCTTGCCTGAACGGCAAGCGGCAGGTCGCTTTCAAGCACCGCAACGGTCAGCTCCGCGCCGGCAAGAGCCGCTTCTATCGCCATCATTCTGCCTACTCCCCCGCAGCCGACAAGCAGCACCCTGCCGCCGAGATCCGCGTCCATAGCGCGTATCGCTTCAAGAAAGCCTACGCAGTCGGTATTATATCCGGTGCGCACGCCGTCCTTTATATCGACGCAGTTTACCGAATCGTACCTCGCGGCGGACTTGTCGAGACAGTCGATAAAGCCGATTATATCCTTTTTGTAGGGTATCGTGATGTTGTAGCCCGCAAGCGAATTGAGATATTCGGCAGTTTTTTCAAGCTCCTCGGGCTTTGATTCGGTAAGCTCATAGCTGAACTCGCGGTTTTTAAGCTCAAAAAGCTCCTTGTGTATCTGCGGCGACATCGAATGACCTAATTTTTCTCCTAAAAGCGCGTATTTTCTTTCCATTTTTTATGCTGTCCTTTCCGTATTATTTTTTCGCCTCGTACCAGCTTTTGCCGCAATGCACGTCCGCCGTCATCGGCACGGCAAGGTCTGCGGCGTTTTCCATTTCCTCTTTTAGTATCCTCATCGCACCTTCAGCCGACTGCTCGGGTACCTCTAATATAAGCTCATCGTGTACCTGCAAAATAAGCTTTGCCTCCGGCAGCTCCTTTTTCAGCCGCGCATAGACCTTTACCATTGCAAGCTTTATGATATCGGCGGCTGCGCCCTGTATCGGCGCGTTCATTGCCGCGCGTTTTCCGAAGGCGCGGAGGTTTTTGTTTGCAGCACTCAGCTCAGGGATATAACGCCTTCTGCCGAAGATCGTTGTGACAAAGCCGTCTCTTTCCGCATCGGCGACCGTTTTATCCATAAATTCGGACACTTTCTTGAAATTATCCAGATAATTTTTTATATACCTGTTAGCCTCCGCAACGCTTACGCCTATATCCTTTGACAGCGAGAACGCGCCTATGCCGTAGATTATCCCGAAGTTTACCGCCTTTGCCGCCGAACGCATCTCCTTGCTCACCATATCCTCGGGAATGCCGAACACCTGCGCTGCGGTCGTGGTGTGTATATCCCCGCCGGAGCTGAAGACCTTACGCATATTTTCGTCTCCGCAGACGCTTGCGAGCACTCTCAATTCTATCTGCGAATAGTCGGCGTCAACGAGCAGACAGCCCTCCTCGGCGGTGAAGAATTTTCTCATCTCCCTGCCGATCCTTTTTCTGACCGGGATATTCTGCATATTAGGTTCTGTTGAGCTTATCCTGCCGGTGCGCGTTTCGGTCTGCTTGAAAACGCTGTGTACCCTGCCGTCCGAATGCACCTGCTTTAACAGGCTCTCAACATAGGTAGAATTAAGCTTTGCAAGCGTGCGGTATTCGAGTATTTTCGGCACTATCGGGTGCTTGTCCTCTATCGCCGCAAGCACCTCGGCGTTTGTCGAATAGCCGCTTTTGGTCTTTTTGGCACAGGGCAGCCCGAGATCCTCAAACAGCACCCTGCCGAGCTGCTTGGGACTTGCGATATTAAATTCACAGCCTGCAAGCTCGTAAATTTCGCGGGTTATCGAATCGAGCTGAGCGGAAATATTTTTGCCGAAATCCTTTATGCCCTGCGTGTCCGCGCGCACGCCGTAAAATTCCATAGCGGCAAGCGTTTCACTTAACGGCAGTTCTATTTCGTAATAAAGCTTTGTCATATCCCGCGCTTCAAGCTCGTTGAGCAGACGCTCGCAAAGCGCTCCCATCGAAGCTATATCGGCGTATTCGCCCAGCTCCGAACGGTAGGGTATGCGGTATTTCATACAAAGATTTTCCGCCGTATATTCGCTTGCCTGAGAATAGAGCAGATATCCCGCTATGTCGCAGGAAAACACAGTGTTTTCAAGCTTTGCTCCATGCTCGAACGCATAGCGGTGAGCGGTCTTTATATCAAAGCATTTTTTCTCCGGCGCGGAGGAAAAATATTTCATTATAAGCTCCTCGTTTTCGGTGTGAAGTATATGCAGATCTTTAAGAACGAACAGCCTTTTTCCGTTAAAAATAAATTCGCTCGGCTCAGACGGGATATTATTATCCAGCAAAAATCCTATCTCCATTTCCGGCAGACCGCCGCTGTCATTTTTCCGCTCGTCCGCCGACGGCATTTCTATCTCGTTAAGCCCGAGCTTTTTAATGAGCTGATTCATTTCAAGCTCGCTTAACAGCTTTTTCAGCGCGGGCAGATCCTTGAGCTTTTCCGAATAGCTGTTTTTGTCAGGATCTATCGGGGCTTCAAGAGAAATTGTCGCTAAATATTCCGAACGCTTTGCGCTTTCATAGCCCGCTTCAAGCTTTTTTCTTACCGACGGGGTAAGCTCCAAGCTGTCCAGAGCTTCGTACAGCTTATCCACACTTCCGTTAGCCTTTATAAGCGCCAAAGCCGTTTTTTCGCCTATACCCTTTACACCCGGGATATTGTCGGAGCTGTCGCCCATAAGAGCCTTTAACTGTATAAGCTGTATAGGCTCGAGACCGTATTCGGCGCGGAATCTTTCCTTATCAAATCGTATAGTTTCCCTGTTTGTCGCAAGCAAAACGGTGCAGCGGTCGGTGATAAGCTGCAAGCTGTCGCGGTCGCCTGTCAGGATAAAGCATTCATCGTCCTCATCTGAAAAAACCCTTGAAAGCGTGCCGAGTATATCGTCGGCTTCAAAGCCCTCGCATTCTGTCACGCTGATACCGTACAGGGTCAGTATCCTCTTGATAAGCGGCATCTGCGAAGCAAGCTCCTCGGGCATACCCTTTCTGTTAGCCTTGTAGGTCGGGTCCGCCTTATGGCGAAAGGTCGGCGCTCTCAGGTCGAACGCGCACGCGGTGCAGTCGGGCTTTATCTCGGAAAGCTCTTTTAAAAGTATATTCATAAATCCCGTCAGCGCGTTGGTGTACTGTCCGTTTGACGTGCTCAACAGCTTTATCCCGTAAAAAGCGCGGTTCATTATGCTGTTGCCGTCAATTGCAAGCATTCTCATTTTATTTCACACTCCGTTCTGTTTGAAGCTTTTATTTTATCGAGCGAAAGGGTGGCGATGCCGTTAAGACTCTCGTCCGCGCGCTTGCCGGCAAGGAAATCGAAAAATCCCTGACAGGCTATCATCGCCGCGTTGTCTCCACAGTATTTCAGCTCCGGCATATAAAGCTCACAGCCCTTTTGAGCGCACATTTTTTCAAACGCCGCTCTTACTCCTGAATTTGCCGAAACGCCGCCCGCAACGGCTATTTTTTTTGTACCGATAAATTCCGCCGCGTCGGCAGTGCGCTGTGCGAGCGACAGGGCTATCGTCCTTTGCAGCGAAGCCGCTATGTCCTCGCGGACGATAGGCTCTCCCCTCTGCTCGGCATTGTGGATAGTATTCACCACGGCAGTTTTTATTCCCGAAAAGCTTAGGTCGAACCTGTCGGCGGCTATTATCGGCTTGGGGAATTTATAGGCGTCACAATTTCCGCGCTTTGCGGCTTCGTCTATGTATTTTCCTCCGGGATAATCATACCCCAGCGCTCTCGCGCATTTATCGAAGCATTCTCCCGCCGCGTCGTCACGCGTTCTGCCGATAACGCGGTAGCTCGTGCGGTCGGTCACTTCTATTATGTGGCTGTGCCCGCCGGAGATCACAAGGCAGAGATAGGGCGGCTCTAATTCGGGGTGAGTCAGATAATTCGCCGCTATATGCCCCTCTATATGGTTCACGCCCACGAGCGGCACACCGAGCGCATACGCCAGC
>CANQCJ010000190.1 GCA_947589205.1 uncultured Ruminococcus sp.
AAGCCCGCGTCCCGTCCGGAGGTGACAAGCATAGAAGAAATAAGAAATTTTTCCCCGAACGTGCCCTTTACCGAACCGCCCCATTCAAGCAGAGCCATTTCAAGTATCCCGAACACATAGAAAATTATCGTTATAACGATAACTATTTTGCTTTGCAGACGGTATTTTTTAAAATGCCATTTATGAGTTACCACATCGTCCCAGGTGATAAAGCCTATTCCGCCGATAGTAAGCAATATTATCAGCGTGATGTTTAAAAGCGGGTCGCTTGCGGCGGTAATCAGCGAGCTTCCCGGTTCAAAATACCCCATAAGATCCACTCCCGCCGTGCAGAACGCCGAGACAGAATGGAACAAAGCGAAAAAGAACCCCTGTCCCGCGCCGAGACGCGGCACATAGAAAAAGCAAAGCGCTATCGTTCCGAGCAGCTCAATGATTATCGTTCCTTTAAGTATAAACTGCGTCGTCTTGACAACGCCGCCGCCGCTTATGCCGGAAATAGATTCACGCATAGTGATGCGCTGTTTGAGACCTATCTTGCGGTTAGTAAACGAAAGCGCGAAGATAGTCATGGACATAAAGCCGATACCGCCTATCTGGATAACGATAAGCAAAACGATCTGTCCGATAAACGACCAGTGGGTATATGTATCAAAAAGCACGAGACCCGTTCCGCTCAGAGCGGAGGTCGCGGTGAAGATACAGTGTCCGTAGGGCGTTACCTTTCCCTCGCGAGAGCAGGCGGGCAGCATTAACACCGCCGCGCTGACGAGTATAACGAGAGAATAGCCGAGCATAAGTATCTGCGTAAAGGAAAGCTTTTTGAACAAACTTTTTACGGTTTCCATATATTATTACTCTTTTCAAATGAACGAGCCTGACATTATAAAAAAGCTCTTGATATTTTTATCGTCTTATATTATAGCACTACATTTTATACTTGTCAAGCCGTTTTTTTGATTTTAACCGCGTTCCTCCGCTAAAAGTATCACATAGCCGGCGATATACGGCTTTACCATTTCGGGGGTCTTGTCGGCTTGAGCGAAAATCGCCGGGGCAAGCTCTTTGGCTAACTCCGCGATCTCTTTGACGGGTCTTGAAAAGACCGTCGGGCAGACCGGGGAAAGCACTATCACTCTTCTTCCCTCAAAGCTCATTATCCTTAAAGGCCAGATCCTACAGTCAAACGGCTTTTCATCGCCGAGCAGACAGCCCTTTTGATGATCTAACATCGGGCAGTAGTAAAGATCCCTGTCCGGCTCGCATTCCATTCTGAAAAGCCGCGCGCCGCTTATTTCGGAAAACCGCTGACCGGGGTTTATTTTCAGCGCGCATTCCATTATATCGTCGGTAACGACCGGCGTTTCCCACAGGTCGTAGCTGTCAAACGAACAGCAGATACGGCAGTCGGCGCATTCGGCTCTCGATAATATTTTTGATAGCATATAAATACTCTCCTTTCCGTGAACATATCGTTCCCATAATTGATTATACCACAATTGTTTAAATTTGTAAAGAGCAAACCAATATTATTAGTCCGCAAAGCGGACGGATCTATCAAAACCGCGCCGCAGGCGCACCTTGATCTCTCACGGTCTGAGAGAAGCTCAGACGCTTACCTCTAATCACCAAACTGCCGAAAAGCTCATATTTATGTAACGAGGTGATTACTATGTGTGCTATAGCAGGAATGATAGGCTTTGACGGCGCGCTTGACAAGGCTCTTTATAAAGGCGAAAACGCGGCTGAAAAAATGATAAGCGTTTTAAAACGCCGCGGACCGGACGGAGACGGAGAGTATCGGCGTGAAAACGCGCTTATGGTACATACCAGGCTTGCCGTAATAGATCCCGAAAACGGCGCGCAGCCGATGATATTTAAAGAAGGCGGACGAGAGCTTGCGCTTGTTTACAACGGCGAGCTTTACAACACCGACGAGGTAAGAAGGGAGCTTGAAGCGGCGGGCAGAGCTTTCAAAACGAACACCGACACCGAAGCGGTGCTTTTGGCGTTTGCCGAATGGGGCGAGGACTGCGTTAAGCATTTTAACGGCATATACGCCTTTGCCGTCTGGGACGAAAAGGAACGGCGGCTTTTTGCCGCGCGCGACCGCATTGGCGTAAAGCCGTTTTTTTATACGATAAAAGACGGCGTGTTTTATTTTTCTTCGGAGATAAAGGGTCTGCTCTGCCATAACGCCGTGGAGGCGAAGCTTACAGGAGACGGCATAAAGGAAATAATGCTGTTGGGGCCTGCCAGAAGCGAGGGCTGCGGGGTGCTCGAGGGCATTGAAGAGCTTAGACCCGCAGAATGCGCTTGGTTCACCTCCTGCGGCTTGAAAAAGCTCGCCTACTGGGACGTTTCAAACGGCGCGGATAAGCCGTTTGAGGAGAGCTTTGACGAGGTAAAGGAGCATATAAGCTTTCTTGTAAGAGATTCCATAACCCGCCAGACCGTTTCGGACGTGCCGCTTTGTACGTTTCTTTCGGGCGGACTGGATTCGAGCATAATTTCAGCCGTCACGAACGAGAGCTTTAAAAAAAGCGGCAGACAGCTCCACACCTTTTCGGTGGAATACCGCAACAATGCTAAATATTTCAAAGCGGGAAAATTCCAGCCGAACAGCGATGAGGAATATGTCGATATAATGAGCAAATTTTTAGGCAGCGTTCACCACAAGATAATTTTGGACGTTGACGAGCTTGTCGACGCGCTCTATACCGCCGCCGAAGCGCGCGACATGCCTGGAATGGCTGACGTCGACAGCTCTATGCTTTTGCTTTGCAAAGCGATAAGAGAGCAATTTACAGTAGCTCTCTCGGGAGAATGCGCCGACGAGATCTTCGGCGGGTATCCCTGGTATCGGGATAAGGATATACGCATGACCGACGGCTTCCCGTGGTCACAGTCGACCGCTTACCGCGCGCGGTTTATCAGGAAAGAGCATTTAAAGGATAAAAAGGAAGCCGAGGATTTTGTTTATTCAAAATACTTGGAAACGATCTCCAAGGTAAAAGAGCCGACCCCCAACGCGCTTGAAAAGCGCATGAGAGAGATGATGCGGCTGAATATGGACTGGTTTATGCAGACGCTGCTCGAAGCGAACGTCTGACGGTAAAAAAATATTAAAAAAATATCGGTAGAAGTTTCTTTGTTTGTATGCTATAATTTTTATGTTCGGGGGAAAATGACATGAAGCAAAGCATCACGCGCCTGAGACCGCATCATCTCGTCTGTCTGCAAAATTATGTCGGCAAGGGCTATTCGGAGACCTTTACAAATAACATGGACAAGCTTATAAAGGCTCTCGAGGCGATAGAGCTTATAAGCGGCTGCGATGAGATATGCTCGGCTTGCCCCAACAATATCGGTGGAATTTGCAGGAGCGATGAAAAATGCTCGCGCTACGACAAAGCCGTGCTTAAATTCTGCGGATATGAGTACGGGGAAAAATTAAAAAGGAATGAAGCCTTTGAAAGAGTCGGCGAAAGGATCCTCAGTGAAAACAAGCTCAAAGAGATCTGCGCCGACTGTCAGTGGTATTATATCTGTTCGGAGGGAAAAACATGAAAAAAAATAAAACGCTGGATATGTCCTATATCGCGCTCGCAAGCGCGCTCATGGCGGTCTGCTCCTGGATAAGCATACCGACCGCCGTACCGTTTACATTGCAGACCTTCGCGGTCTTTTGCATACTCTCGCTGCTCGGCGGCAAGCGCGGCACTGCCGCTATAGTTGTCTACCTGCTGCTCGGCGCGGTAGGCTTGCCGGTCTTTGCGGAATTTACCTCCGGAATAGGCATTATCCTCGGCAACACCGGCGGGTATATGCTCGGGTTCATCTTTACCGGGCTTATCTATTGGGCAAGCGAGCGGCTTTTTGCAAAACGCTTCACGCGGTTTAAATTCATTTGGCAGACCGCCGCGCTGACAGTAGGACTGTTCCTCCTGGCAGTA
>CANQCJ010000191.1 GCA_947589205.1 uncultured Ruminococcus sp.
TCATATAAATTGCGTGCCCGCACCCTCGTTGGTGAGCAGCTCTATAAGTATCGAATGAGGTATCCTGCCGTCTATGGTGCTCGTCTTTTTGACTCCCCTGCGGACGGCTTCAACGCAGCATTCTATCTTCGGTATCATGCCGCCGGTGATTATACCGGTCTTTTTCAGATACGGCACATCGCTTACGTTCACCGACGAAATAAGCGTGCTCGGATCGTTTCTGTCCTCTAACAGTCCCGCTATATCCGTCATAAGTATCAGATTTTCCGCTTTTAGGCAGGAGGCTATCCTTGCGGCGGCAGTATCGGCGTTTATGTTAAAGCACTGTCCGTCGGCAGAGGTCGCTACCGTTGAGATTATCGGAACATATCCGTTGCTTAACGCGTCGAGGATCGGTTTTGTCGTTATTTTTCTTATTTGACCGACGAAGCCCAGATCTATATCTCCGTCAAGCTTTTCTGCGACGATAAGCTCGCCGTCTATTCCGCAGAGACCGAGAGCCTTTGCGCCGTGGAGCTGGAGCACCGAAACAAGCTCTTTATTGACCTTTCCGGCAAGCACCATTTTTACTATATCTATGGTTTCGCTGTCGGTATATCTCAGACCGCCGACAAAGCGCGATTCTTTGCCCACCTTATCGAGCATAGCGTTTATCTCCGGTCCGCCGCCGTGAACGAGAACGACCTTTATTCCGACCTCGGTCAGCAGAACGATATCGCTCATTACCGCTTCTTTAAGCTCGCTGTTGGTCATTGCGTTGCCGCCGTATTTTACCACGACGATCTTGTCGTGATATTTCTGAATATACGGCAGCGCGTCAATAAGTATCTGCGAGCGCATCTTGTTTGTGATTTCCATTTTCCATACTCCCATCATATTTAATCTATAAATTCCAGCTTCGGGTCGACCGAGGACAATATATCGACAACATCGTCCTCGGTGACTATGCAAAAATGCTTTTCGTATCGTCCGGCAGCGAAGCCGCAGCTTTCAAGCTCTATCCATTTTAAAAGATCGGAATTTTCTATTTTGTACAAAAACCATTTGTTAAAATAATTTTTGTCGTTATGCCGCTGCTGAACGGGCGCGTAGGAGGACATTCTCAGTCCCTCGTCCGAAAAAACATAGAACGGTATATTCCCGTCAAAGGAAATTTTAACAGCGCCCTCGGCGCACTGCACAATGAAGCTTATCCCGTCCTCGTCATGCTCGGGCAGCGTAAAATACGCATAAAGCCCCGGCATATCCTCCGGCTGCCATTTTATCCAGCTTTCATTACTGTGAAGCCTGTTTTCCGTCATGTTCTGTAATCACCGTTTATCTTTACATAATCATATGTAAGATCGCAGCCGTAGGCGGTGGCTTTTCCCTCGCCGTTTCCTATCGAAACGTCAATATATATTTCGTCCTCGGCAAGCACCTTAGCGGCGGTCTCCTCGGAGAATTTAACGAAAAATCCGTTTTCCCCGACGTGTATCCTTCCGCCCGCCGAGTACATATCCACGCTCACCTTGGAAATATCTACATCGGCGTCGGCATAGCCTATCGCGCAGAAAATTCTTCCGCAGTTTGCGTCCTCGCCGAAGATCATGGCTTTTACAAGCGACGAAGCAACGACGCTTTTTGCGACAATTATCGCCGTTTCATCGTCCTTCGCTCCGCTTACATTGCATTCGACGAGCTTTGTCGCGCCCTCGCCGTCCTTGGCGAGCATTCTCGTAAGGTTCATCATAACGATGTACAGCGCCCTTTTGAATATCTCGTAATCCTCGCCGAAGTCGGTTATTTCCGGGTTTGACGCAAGTCCGCTCGACATTAAGGACACCATATCGTTGGTCGACTGGTCGCCGTCTATCGTAAGGCAGTTATAGGTTATTTTTACTACGTCGGAAAGCGCAGCTTGAAGCATTTCTGACGACACCGCGCAGTCGGTCGTGATGAAATTAAGCGTTGTTGCCATGTTCGGGTGTATCATGCCGCTGCCCTTTGCCATTCCGCCGAGCCTGCATTTTTTTCCGCCGACCTCAAACTGCACAGCGGCCTGCTTCGGGAAGGTGTCGGTCGTCATTATCGCTTCCGCCGCCGCGTCGTTGTTAGAAACGCAAAGGCTCATCGCAAGCATCGGCATCGCTTTTTCTATCGGCTCTATCGGGAGCACCTCTCCGATAACTCCGGTCGAAGCTACTATGACCTCCTCCGGCTTGCAGTTTAAATATTTTGCGGCAAGCTCGCACATTTTTTCGGCTTTTTCCTCGCCGTCAATATTGCAGGTGTTGGCGTTTTTGGAATTTACTATAACTCCCTTTGCCCTGCCGCCCGTCGCTTCAAGATTTCTTTTCGTTACGATTATCGGCGCGCCCTTGAATTTATTCTGCGTATACACCGCCGCGGCATTGCAAAGCACGTCAGATTGTATCATTCCCAGATCGTTTTTCTTATTCGATATCGGCGAATCGTTTCCGTCTCCTGCGGGAGACTTTTTTATTCCGCAGTATACGCCGCCCGCGCGAAAGCCGAGCGCGGCGCATACTCCGCCGTTTACATATTCATATCCGTCAAACTGCTTAAAAGATATATTTTTCATACTTTTATTCTCCTTTTTCCGCTGTGATCTCAAGCTCTATACCGACGACACCGTATTTTTTCTGCGCGTCCTTTGAATAATATTTTTCCATATCCTTAGGGTCTGCGGTATTTACGGTCTCTTCGTTATAACCGCACCTTGTAAGCTCCAGCGATCTATACAGCGCGGCGAAGTCCTCAAAAATATGAAGTCCGATGACTTTTGTCAACAGCCTTTCACCATTTTTATTATTTGTAAATTCAATTTCCTCGCCGAGACGTATAAGCCGCCGTTTTTCGTCATAGAGCCGCAGCTCTATCGTCTTTGTGCCGTTTTTGATCTTTTCAAACGGCTGCGCATCGAGAGACATATAATGCTTCATTTTTATCACCTTTAGCCGGCATAATTTTTGTGTATAACAAGCTCGACCTGCGAACCGCAAAGCGTTTCTCCCTCAAAATCAAGCCTTATAACAAACGGCATAAAATCAACTATTTTCTTGAATTCTTCAAATCCGAACTGCGGATAATAATGATTCAGTATCGTACTCAGCGCGGTACCGTGTGTGCCGACGACGATATTCTGTCCGTCATGCAGCGACAGCAGTCTGTTTACCGCAGAGATATTTCGCTTCTGCACCTCAGCGATGGATTCGCCGTTTTTAATATGGTAATTATGATCCTCCCACTGCTTTTGAATGAACTCGAAAAAATTTTCGCCCAGCCATTCTCCCGCATTGCGCTCTCGCAGATCGTCTATAGTTTTTATCTCAAAGCCGAGAGTTTTCGCAAGCGGCTGCACCGTCTCGACGCTTCGTTTATACGGCGAAGAAACTATGCTCGTTATATCCTTATCCGCAAGCGTCCACGCGACCGCCATAGCGTCGCGTCTGCCCTCCGCTGTGAGCGGTCGGGTCATATCGTCCCGCACCGTCCTGTCGGGCAATGCGTGGCGCACAAAATACAAGCTTGTCATACAAGCCCCGTCCTTTCGTCAAGACCGAGCATTATGTTCATGTTCTGAACCGCCGCGCCGCTTGCGCCCTTGCCGAGGTTGTCAAGGCGCGAACAGAGAAGTATCTGCTCTTCGTTTCCGAAAACAAAAAGCTGCATATCGTTCGTTCCCGCAAGAGTGTTCGCCGCCAAAAAGCCGTCGGGCAGCGTCTGCTCACCGCCTGCTTCCATTACCTTTACAAAATGCTGACCCTCATAATGCTCCGCAAGTATCGCGCGTATATCATCGGGCTTGTATTTTTTCGGCAGCAAGCGCGTTATTATCGGAACGCTTACCACCATTCCGCAGTAGTAATCGTCGACTATCGGGCTGAACATCGGTCGGTAGGCAAGTCCGCAGATCTGCTGCA
>CANQCJ010000192.1 GCA_947589205.1 uncultured Ruminococcus sp.
CCCTGCCCCAGCGCGGATCGCGGAAAATATTGATATTGGGCGCCCAGAGCGTAAGACCCTTGTAAATATCCCTGTCGCCGTTTTCCGAATACGCCTGATATTTCGCGCGGGTCTCGACCGCCGTTATCCTCGCGGCGTTTTGCACCTCGTCGGTATCGAACATAGCCGCAAGCGCGACAGCCTGCGGAAAGACCGTCGCCGTTCCCGAACGCGCCGCCCCGTGCAGTCCCTCGTTCCACCAGTTGTAAGACGGCAGCCCGATACGCTCGACAGCGGGCGCGTCATATCGCAGCTGCGCCGCCTGTTCCTCGGTCGTCAATTCGTCTGTCAGCAGCTCGGCTCTTTTCTGAACGCTGAGAGACTTGTCCATATAATCTTTGATAACGTTCTCCCCCTTACGTTAAAAATTTTGGGGACGTTAGTTAAAGCAGCGCCCCCGAAAAAATCATCAATAATTCTTAGCGTTTATTTCAAAATAGCTCTGCGGGTGAGCGCAGACGGGGCATACGTCGGGAGCTTTGGTTCCGACAACGATATGACCGCAGTTGCGGCATTCCCAGACCTTGACCTCGCTCTTTTCAAACACCTGCGCCGTCTCAACGTTGTTTAGCAGAGCGCGGTAGCGTTCCTCGTGAGCCTTTTCTATCATTGCAACCATGCGGAATTTCTCGGCAAGCTCGTTAAAGCCCTCCTCCTCGGCGGTCTTGGCGAAGCCCTCGTACATATCGGTCCACTCGTAATTTTCGCCGTCAGCGGCAGCCTTTAGATTTTCCTTGGTATCGCCAATGCCGTTAAGCTCCTTGAACCACATTTTTGCGTGTTCCTTTTCATTGTCGGCAGTTTTTAAAAACAGCGCGGCTATCTGTTCAAAGCCTTCTTTTTTAGCCTTTGAAGCAAAATAAGTGTACTTATTTCTCGCCTGAGATTCGCCGGCAAAAGCCGCTTCAAGGTTTTTCTCGGTCTGCGTACCGGAATATTTGGTTTTATTTTCGCTCATAAAAGCTCCTCCTTTAAAATAATTTTATCTATTATAACATATTTAATAGGCTTATGTCAATAGTTTTCGGAGAAAATAGAGTGAATATTAACAATTTCTATCTTTACAATCCCTGAAATACGTGGTATAATAGATACATATTAATTTGAAAGGACCGATGTCTGATATGGGTATGACAATGACTCAGAAAATACTCGCGGCGCACGCGGGGCTTGACGAGGTAAGACCCGGACAGCTTATCATGGCTGATCTTGATTTTGTTCTCGGAAACGATATAACCTCGCCCGTTGCGATAAACGAATTTAACAAAGCGGGCTTTGACAGCGTATTTGACAAAGACAAAGTAACGATGGTAATGGATCACTTTGCGCCGAACAAGGATATAAAAGCTGCGGCGCAGTGCAAGCAGTGCAGAGAGTTTTGCGGCGAGCATTCGATAACGCATTTTTACGATGTAGGAAGCATGGGTATCGAGCACGCGCTCTTGCCGGAAAAAGGGCTTGTCGCTCCCGGCGAATGTATCATCGGCGCGGACAGCCACACCTGCACCTACGGCGCGCTCGGCGCGTTTTCTACCGGCGTAGGCTCGACCGATATGTGCGCGGGCATGGCAAAGGGCAAGGCGTGGTTCAAGGTACCCTCTGCGATAAGGTTCAATATAATAGGTCAGCTCCCGAAATATTCTTCTGCCAAGGACGTTATTTTGCATATCATAGGCAAGATAGGCGTTGACGGCGCGCTTTATCGTTCTATGGAATTTTCCGGCAGCGGACTTAAAAACCTCACGATGGAGGACAGGCTCTGCATGGCGAACATGGCGATAGAGGCGGGAGCTAAAAACGGTATCTTCGCGGTGGACGAGGTAACGCTCGAATATGTAAAGGGCAGAGCTGACAGAGAGTTCAAGATATATGAAGCCGACGCCGATGCTGAATACGACGAGGTATACGATATCGACCTGTCGCAGATAAAGCCGACCGTTTCCTTCCCGCATCTTCCCGAAAACGCCAAGACCTTTGACGAGATAGGCGATATAAGGATCGACCAGTCGGTGATAGGCTCCTGCACCAACGGCAGGATAGAGGATCTTAGAGCTGCGGCGGAAATTTTAAAGGGCAGAAAGGTCTCCGACCATGTTCGCTGCATAGTTATCCCGGCAACTCAGGCGGTATATTTGCAGGCGATGGAGGAGGGTCTGCTGAAAATATTCATAGAAGCGGGCTGCGCCGTTTCAACTCCGACCTGCGGACCCTGCCTCGGCGGATATATGGGAATACTCGCCAAGGGAGAGCGTTCCATAGCGACGACCAACCGCAATTTTGTCGGCAGAATGGGTCACCCGGAATCGGAGGTATACCTTGCTTCGCCGTATGTGGCGGCGGCTTCGGCGGTAACGGGAAAAATTTCCCAGCCGAGCGAGGTGATCGGCTAAGATGGTAAGACACGTTATTATATGGGATCTCAGGGACGAGCTTGACGAAATGCAGCGCGCCGAAGCGAAGAAAAGGATAAAAGCTTCTCTCGAATCGCTTGCGGGCGTTATCAAGGGCGCAAAGGAAATAAAGGTATATACCGATATGCTCGATACCTCCGACGGCGATATAATGTTAGACAGTCTGTTTGAAAACAAGGCTGCGCTTGCATATTACGCAGACCACCCGGAGCATATAAAGGTAAAGGAGTACATCGGTACTGTTGTGAAGCAGCGCAAATGCGCTGACCTTGAGATCTGTTAAGGAAAGGAAAAAAATCATGAAAGCAAAAGGCAGAGTACATAAATACGGCGACAATGTAGATACCGACGTTATAATCCCGGCAAGATACTTAAACACCGCCGACCATAAGGAGCTTGCGGCTCACTGCATGGAGGATATAGACGCAGATTTTGTAAAAAATGTAAAGGAAGGCGATATGATCGTGGCGAGAGCAAATTTCGGCTGCGGTTCATCGCGCGAGCACGCGCCGATAGCGATAAAAGCGAGCGGCGTTTCCTGCGTCATCGCTTCGACGTTCGCGAGGATCTTCTACCGCAATTCGATAAATATCGGCTTGCCGATAATAGAATGCGATGAAGCGAGCGAAAAAATAGATAACGGCGACGAGATCGAGATAGATTTTGAAAGCGGCGTTATTACAAATTTAACCAAAAATGAGAGCTATCAGGGACAGGCTTTTCCGGAATTTCTCATAGATATAATCAATAAAGGCGGACTTTTAAATTCCTTAAAATGACGAAAATTGCTAAGAATTTTTTCGACCTTGAAAGCGCAAAATAATGTTGATAAGCGCGGAGGTGAAAAAATGAACGTTATAGCATTGGCTAAGGGAGTCAGCGCAGGAATGATAACGGGAGCGGCGGTGTATGCTTATACCAACGCAAGGACGAGCAAAAAACGCCGCTTAAAATCAAAAACCGCCAAGGCGATCCACGCGGTAGGAGACATCGCCGAGGCAGTCGCGGACTTTATGTTTTAACGTATACAGCGTGCAGGAGAAAATTTCTGCACGCTGTTTTAGTTTTTGGATTTTAAAAACCCAAAAGCCGCAACCTGCGGTTTAATTTTTAAACCGAACTGAAACCAACTCGTTATTGACATAATTTGTTTTGCGTTTTATAATTATAATAACAGGATCGGTCCGAATTAAAAAAAGGAGTTTAAAAATATGGAAATAAAGCTGAGTGAAAACCTGCAAAAATTTCGCATAGCAAAGGGCTGTACGCAGTCGGAGCTTGCAAACGCGCTTCATATTACGCCGCAGGCTGTTTCAAAATGGGAGAGAGCGGAAAGTCTGCCGGATATTATGCTTTTGCCGAAGCTCGCCTGTTTTCTGGGAGTAACGACCGACAAGCTGTTGGGAGCGGAGGAGAGC
>CANQCJ010000193.1 GCA_947589205.1 uncultured Ruminococcus sp.
CCTGCTACCGCGAGGGCAGAACGGGCGACCGCTTCATGAGCCTTTGCAAGAACGGTCAGATACTCAACTGCTGCCACCCCAACGCGCTTATGACGCTAAAAGAATTTCTCGAGGACTACGCCTCCGCCCCCACCAAGGAGGTAGGCGAAAAGCTGATAACCGAAGAGCTGAAAAAGATCCCCAACGAAAAGGTACGCAAGCTTGCGACCGAGTACATTGAAAATATTCACGAGGGCAAGAGAGATTTCAGATTCTAAACAAAAAAGAGAGCCGGTCATTCATACAGACCGGCTTTTTTATTTGTAATATTATCCGTAAAACATTATTTCCTCGCATTAGCCAGCATAAGCTTTATACGGTTTTCCTGATTGACCTTGGTCGCGCCGGGGTCGTAGTCTATAGCTACTATGTTGGCGTTGGGATAAGCCTGCTTTATAACGCGGCTCATGCCCTTTGCGACAATATGGTTGGGCAGACAGCCGAACGGCTGGGCGCAGATTATATTTTCCGTGCCGCTCTCGGCAAGAGCCGCCATTTCCGCCGTTATCAGCCAGCCCTCGCCCATTTTAACGCCCTGATCCATATACTTGTCGGCAATGGCGCGCAAATGCTCAAAATCATGCGGCGGGAAAAATTCTCCGTGAGCGTTTATAACGTCTATCTGCTCGCGCTGCAGCTTGTAAAGCAGCGAATAGCCTATCCTGTAGCCGGCGGTGAGCTTTGACCTTTTGCCGTACATTCTCGCGTCGTTGATTATCGCGGCGGCGCAGTAAAGCACAAAATCCAGCAGTCCCGGAACGTTTGGCTCGCAGCCCTCGGAAATGAGAAATTCGTTAAGATCGTTGTTTGCAAGCGGAGAATATTTTACATATATCTCCCCGACGATACCCACGCGGGTCTTCTTTTCCCCGGTGCGCTCTATCGCGGAAAAATCCTTAAGCATCGCCCGATAAATCGGCTTAGTGTGCATGAATTTCCTGTCGTCGCCCATAAGCTTTCCGATACGCTTCTGCCAGCGTTCGAGAAGCCTGTCGCAGTCGCCGCCGTTCACCTCGTACGGGCGGCACTGATTGTATAACAGCATCAGCATATCGCCGTAAAGCACGCCGTAAACGAGGCGCAGGGCTATAGGTATGCTCATCGGAAAAGCCGGATTCGGTTCAAGTCCGCTGAAATTCAGCGACAGCACCGGCACCTGCGGAAATTCCGCCGCAACGGCTTTTCTTATAAGATAGATGTAGTTTGAAGCTCTGCACCCGCCGCCCGTCTGGGAAATAAGCAGCGCGACCTTGTTCGGGTCGTATCTGCCGCTTTTTAACGCTTCCATAAACTGCCCGATAACGAGCAGCGCGGGATAACAGGCGTCGTTGTTGGTGTTTTTAAGACCCTCGTCTATGACCGTGCGCGAGCGGTTGGTCAGCAGCTCCATTTTGTAGCCGAAATGCTCGTACACCTTTACGAATATCCCGAAATGAACGGGCAGCATATCCGGTATAAGTATCGTGTGATCCTTTTTCATGCTTTCGGTAAAGACCGCCCGTTTTACTCTTCCGGAAGCTAACTTGCGTGGTTTTTGATCCTTGCTCATAATTTACCTCCTGCCGCAGACTTTTCCTCAAGAGCCGCCGCCAGTGAACGCAGACGTATCTTCGCCGCGCCGAGATTCGTTATCTCATCTATCTTTAACTGCGTATAAAGCTTTCCGCTCTCTTCGAGAATAGCCCTTACCTCGTCCGCCGTAACGGCGTCTATGCCGCAGCCGAACGAAACGAGCTGTACAAGCTGCATATCCTTATTTTCGCAGACAAATTTCGCCGCCTTATACAAGCGCGAATGGAACGTCCATTGGTCAAGCACGTCGACCGGCGGCGCGGCAGGTGAGATAGAAGCCGCCGCGTCCTCGGAGATCACCGCAAAGCCGAGCGAGGAGATAAGCTTGTGAATGCCGTGGTTTATCTCCTTATCCACATGATAGGGTCTGCCCGCAAGGACGATGATCGTCTGTCCCTTAGAGCGCGCCTGAGCTATTATCTCCTCTGCCTTTTGTCTGACGGCACGGCGGTATCTTATCTGCTCCGAATAGGCTTTGTTAAGAGACTCCAATATCCGCTTTTGCTTGATGTTGTATTTTTTAAGAGCCGCCGCAAGATTTTTCGCGGTGTTTTTCTTGTTGTTAAGATCGAGATAGGGAGAGATAAAATTCTCCTCGTTAAGCTCGGTTATGTTCGCTTTGAGCAGCTCCGGATAGTACGCAACCACCGGGCAGTTGTAATGATCGTCGCTGTTTTGCTCGTCAAAATTGTAGCTCATGCACGGATAGAAAATAAAGTCCACATTTTTGCCAAGCAGATCCATTATGTGTCCGTGCGCAAGCTTCGCGGGATAGCATACCGTGTCCGACGGGATAGTATGCTGACCGGCAAAATAGGTGTCTCTCGACGATTCGTCCGACAAAACTATCTCAAAGCCCAGATCGGTAAAGAGAGCTGCAAAAAACGGCAGCATATCGTAGTAGCTCAGCGTCATGGGTATGCCTATGCGCGCTATAGGCTTGTCCGCCGGCTTTTTGTCCGCATAGGAATAAAGCAGAGCGGGTTTATATTCATACAGACTTTCGGTGGTGTTTTCCAGCTTTATTCCCGCACCCTTTTCGCAGCGGTTGCCGGAAACGTATCTTCTTCCGTCGGAAAATCTGATTATCGTCAGATTGCAGTGCGCGGTACAGCCTCGGCATTGCGCGCTCACGGAATTATACGCAAATTCCTTTAACCCCTCGGCGGTTATGAGCGTTGAAGCCTGCTGGGAGCCTTCGCTTCTTTCCATGGCGTAAAGCGCGCAGCCGAACGCTCCCATAAGTCCGGCTATAGCCGGGCGGATAACGTTTCTGCCAAGCTCCAGCTCGAACGAACGCAGCACTGCGTCATTTAAAAACGTGCCGCCCTGAACGACGATATTTTTGCCAAGCTCGTCCACCGATTTAGCCCTTATGACCTTGTAGACCGCGTTTTTGATTATCGAGGACGAAAGTCCCGCCGAAATGTCCTCGACCGACGCGCCGTCCTTCTGCGCCTGTTTTACCGAGGAATTCATAAACACCGTACAGCGCGAGCCGAGCTCTACCGGGGCTTTCGCAAAAAGCCCGAGGTTGGCAAAATCCGCAATATCGTAACCCATCGCCTGCGCGAACGTCTGTATGAACGATCCGCAGCCGGAGGAGCAGGCTTCGTTGAGCATTATGCTGTCGATCGCCTTGTTTTTTATGTGAAAGCACTTTATGTCCTGTCCGCCGATGTCTATAATAAAATCCACGTCCGGGCAGAAATACGCCGCCGCCTTGTAATGCGCGACCGTTTCAACTATGCCGTAGTCCACGCCGAGACCGGAGCGTATAAGCTCCTCGCCGTAGCCGGTCACCGCCGCCGCGCGAATGTTAAGCTCGGGAGAAGCCAGCGAATATATCTCCTCGAGCTTTGAAGCGACGATATCGAGAGCTTTTCCGCTGCTTGCGCAGTAATGCTGATAAAGCAGTCTGCCGTCCGGCGTTATGAGCGCGAGCTTTGTGGTGGTAGAGCCCGCGTCTATCCCGAGATAAGCGTCTCCGCCGTATGTCTTTATATCCGCATATTTAAGATCGCTCTGCCTGTGCCGCTGAACGAAGGCGTCATAATCCTCTCTTGTCTCAAAAAGCGGCTTTCCCTTTATTATATCGTCCGAGACCGGCGCGTTTAGAATTTTTTCAAGCGTTTCGTCTATCGTCATCGCTTCGGAGAGCTCTCCTGCTCTTAGCGCGCAGCCGTAAGCCATAAAGCAGGGCGCAAGCTCGGGAAATACCGCGT
>CANQCJ010000194.1 GCA_947589205.1 uncultured Ruminococcus sp.
GCTCTCTCGCGGTGGACAGGCTTCACATTATAGGCGATATTTTCGACCGCGGTCCGCGCGCGGATATAATCGTAAACGAGCTTATGAATATCCACGACGTCGATATACAATGGGGAAACCACGATATTTCCTGGATGGGCGCGGCTTCGGGAAATACCGCGCTTATCGCAAACGTAATAAGAATATCCATGCACTACAATAATTTTGACGTACTCGAGGACGGCTACGGTCTTAATCTGCGCGCACTCGCGGTATTCGCCTCCGATGTCTACAAGGACGACAGCTGCAGCCTTTATATGCCCAAGACGCTCGACGACAATATCTACGACCCGGTGGATATCTGCCTTGCGGCGAAAATGCACAAGGCGATAACCGTAATTCAGCTCAAGCTCGAGGGTCAGCTCATAAAAAAATATCCCGAATGGGGAATGAGCGAAAGAAGTCTTTTTGAAAGGATAGATTTTGAAAACAACACGATAGAGATCAACGGCAGGGTCTATGAGCTTAAAGACAAATATTTTCCGACAGTCGACAAAAACGATCCGCTCAGGCTGACCGAGCAGGAAAACGAGCTTATGACGGTGCTGAAAAATTCATTTATGCACAGTGAAAAGCTGAACAAGCATATCGGGTTTTTATATGCGAAGGGTTCTATGTATAAGACCTGCAACGGCAATCTGCTTTTTCACGGCTGTATCCCTCTCGATGAAAACGGCAGACCGCAGAGCATGACGATAAAGGGCAAGGAATATTCAGGAAAGGCTCTGCTCGATGAATTTGACGTTATCGCTAACCGCGCGTATTTTTCCGATGATAAAGCCGAAAAGGAATTTTCAAGCGACTATATGTGGTATTTCTGGTGCGGTCCTAAGTCTCCGCTTTTCGGAAAGGATAAGATCACTATGTTTGAAAATTATTTTTTGGACGACAAGGCTCTTCAAAAGGAAAGCTTCAACGCTTACTATACCTTTTCGGAGCATGAAAAAATATGCGACGAGGTATTGAAAATGTTCGGGCTGGATCCGAAATTCGGACACATAATAAACGGTCATGTTCCGGTAAAGATAAAAAACGGCGAAAGTCCGATAAAAGCGGGCGGAAAGCTTTTTCTTATCGACGGCGGCATCTCAAAAGCCTATCAGCAGGCGACCGGGATCGCCGGGTATACGCTGATATACGATTCGCACAGCTTGAATTTAGCCGAGCATAAGCCTTTTATTCCCGGAGAAAGCGAACATACCCCCGAAATACGCGTTGTTAAACGACTCGATTCCCGCGCAAATATCTGCGACACCGACAAGGGCGCGGAGATATCAGAGCAGATAAGCGACCTCAGAGAGCTGCTTAATGCTTACAGGACGGGAGTTATTAAGGAAAAAAATCCGGAGTGAACGTAAAAATTTGAAAATAACTATGCCGGAAAACCTATGCGGCAAAAAACGCGCCGACTTTTTTTAAAAAGCTGACGCGCCCTGAAATGCCTGCTATTCTACATCGAAGATCCTTATGTTTTCCGCGGCAACGCTCACCTCGCTAAGAAGTATGTCCTTTATCTGCGCCGCTTCGGTCTCGATAAGTCCCTCCTCCGTCTTGACGACTATGTTTGCGTTTTCTCCGTCAAGATAAACCACGCAGTCGGAAAATCCCGCCGCTTTTATCAGGTTTTCCACCTTGCTCTCTTTTTCGATAAGCCCCGTCATCGCGGCTGCCTCCTCGCTTGCCGCCTGCTGCTCCTCGGGAGTACTGTCGCCTCCGCCGATTATCGTCTGAAGCGTCTGCGCCGCCTTATCCCGCGAGGCTGTTCTTTCAAGCCGCGCCTGTGCAAAATAATCGTCCGATGAGCCGTTTTCCTCGTCTGCCGAAACAAGCTGCGCTTCTCCGAAATGAACGCTCTTGCTTTCTACCTTATCGGTAGCTTTTATCCCGCCGGACGCGCTCATGGCGTAATTGACATAAACTGCCGTGCCGAGCACGAGAGTCATTCCCGCAAGCATTATCTGCCGTTTTCCGATGATAACGCTGAGTTTTTTTAAGCTTGGTCTTTTCATGCTGATTACCTCCGTAAATTACTTATTTCATCTGCTCAACGCTTATACTGTAACTCGGCAGTCCGAGTAATGCGCTGAGAGTGTTTACTATGCGCTCTTTAGTGCGCGGGTCGTCCGCGCCCTGACATATTACCGCGGCTCCGGTTATTTTCGGAGCTGTTATTGTTTTAAGCACCGGTCTTTTTTCCCCCGATTCGTCCGCAAGGATAATTTCCGCGCTGCTTTTTAAATTCTCCCCGCCGCTGTCGGTCTGACGGCTGACCTCGCCCTGCTCGGCAAAAACATATTCCTTTGTCGAACCCACAAGCAGCATTACCCTTACCGTTCCCGCGCCTTCTATACTCGAGATCATTTCCGTCAGCCGCTTTTCCAGATCCTCGCGGTAGCCTTCGCTTTCTTCAATGCTTTCCGACTCGCCCTGCCTATAGGAATTTTCACCGCTTTTTAGCTCTTCGCTTTTTTTATCGCTCGGTCCTGTAAGCTCGGAAATAAATATCAGCATAATGCCGATAATGCCGACGATGAAAATTATCCTCATTCGTTTTTTTGGGTCGCTCCACGCCGCTTTGATCTCACGGCTCATCGCTTATCACCTCTATATCCGCTCCCGGCAAAAGCTCTCTCGCCGCAGTCTCGGCGCTTTCGGTATCGTTTGAGGAAATATATATTTTTGCCGAATCCGCTTTTATGTAATTATATTCATCGGCTGAACATTCTATGACAACCTCCGTCACATCGACCCCGCGCGATATCAGCTCGTTCATTACCGCGCTTTCAAGCGCGTTTTTCGTTTCATCGCCGATCTCGCTTGAATATTCTTCAAGAAGCCTTTCATACGCCGAATCGTCTTTAAAACTAAGCGTAAGCTCCTCTAGCTCCGGGCGTACCGACATTATTTGCGAAGCGGCGCAGATCATTATGAGAAGCGCGCTGACAAGACGTATCTCGTTTTTCATTCGCTCCGGAGAGATCATTCTTACCGCCGAAGCGAGTACCGCGCATAAACAGGCGGTAAACACCGCGTTTTTGACCGCTTCCATTTTTCCTCTCACTCTCCTTATTTAATAAGCATAACTATCGCCGTTGCAACTATGAACATCAGCGTGAACGCGAGCAGCGTAGTCATAGCCGCGCTCATTGCATAATCAACGCTCCTTAACAGCTCGGAGGTCTCCGCCATTCCTAAAAGATCGGAAATTATTCTGGATATTACCACCGTCATTTTTACGCATATGACCGACACGAACGGACGAAGCAGCATCGCCGCCGCCGCGGCTGCGCCGATAGTTCCGACGCTTGAACGTATAACGCCTACGCTTGCATAAACGGCTGAATACGCCTCCGAGACCGAACCGCCGATTATCGGTATAAAATTGCTCGCGCCGAATTTTACCGCTTTAGCCGCCGCCGTATCCGCCGCCGCAGAGGAAAAGCTTTGTATCGAGATAAGCCCGGTAAATATCGTCATAAGCGCGCTCAAAATAAACCTGACGGCGTTTTTTAACGATTCCGCCGCGGAGGAAAAACGCATTTCGGGATTTGCCGCGGCGGTGAACGACAGCGCAAGAAATACGCTCAGAAACGGCATTATCACGCTTTTTGCGCAAAAAGCTATTATCTCGCAGACGCAAAGCGTTGACGCATAATAGCTCCCGCCCGCCGCATAATGCCCCGATGCCGCCGTAAGCGCGGCATAGATAGGTATGTAGGAGAGCATAAATTCCGAAAGCCTGCTTAAATGCTCGCAGACGATATCGAACGCTCCGTAAACGCTCGAATATATCACC
>CANQCJ010000195.1 GCA_947589205.1 uncultured Ruminococcus sp.
TCCTTATATCTCTTATCAATATTTAGTATTTCAAAAATATTCTGATACTCCATGTTGATGTCACCTTTCTATATTATATTTTCTATATCATCGAGCGTTGTGAGCATATCTATAAGCTCCTCCGATGATATACCGCACTGCTTGGACAGCCTCGAAAGCTTTGTAAGAAGCTCTTCTATCTCCCGCAGATTTTTTTCGCGTTCAAGCTCCTTATTTCTTTTCGCGACATAGCAGCCCTTTCCGGCGATGGTGTAGATAAACCCTTGCTTTTCAAGCTCTTCATAGGCGCGCTTTGTCGTGATAACGCTTATTCTGAGATCCTTCGCCAAGGCTCTTATCGAGGGCAGGGGAGAATCCTCCTCGATATTTCCAATAAGTATCTGATCTCTTATCTGCTGATATATCTGTTCATATATCGGCTCACCGCTCATATTGTTTATATTTATTTTCATTTTGTTCCCCCCTTAAACTGAATATACTGTATATACCGTATAATAACAGTATATACTACATACACGGTTTTGTCAATAGGCGTTTGTAAACATTCTGTAAATAAAAAAGCGGCTGAACATTAGTCAGCCGTCGTGCTTTGAAAATATATAACGTGCAACAGAAGCCTTATATATTATACGAAAAAAGCATCAACAGCAAATGTCCGATGCCTTTTTCGCATAACATTTTGTCAAAGGTGAATATCTATTTGCACTATTGCGTCAGGAAAAGTCACTTGATCGTAATACCCCAGTTATTCGTACCGACCTTACTGTACAGCTTAAGCACAACGTTGGTCTTTTGGTATTTGTATATGGCGATAACTGCGATGATCGCTATTACCGAGAGGATCGCGCCGACAATGAAATTTTGATCTAAGGCGATCAGCGCAACTGCCCATATGATAGCAAGCAATACGATAATAATAGGCAAACAGAACGAAGCGAACGTGCGGTTGCTCACCTTTATGTAGTGCAGAATATCCTTCTGATCGAGATTTTCGTAGTGGCGGGCAATGAAGTTGTCGGGTCTTGCCCACTTGCAGAACTGTTTGAGATTGTCAAACTGTATCGAGAAATCCTGACCAGTGCTTGTGATTCGGTAATCGACGCTTATCCCGTCCGATTTTTCCGATGAATCCATTATATGGACCAGAGAACCAATTTTTGCCTGACTGCTGATAGATTTGGTAACAATAAACTTTCTGTCAACAGCTTCATCAATACTATAAAGCAATAATGCCATAATAATCTTTCCTTCCTTGATGAAATTATCAATAAAAGATCACATTTTCTTTCTGAAATTGAAATTTGCCCTTGCGACCTTTTTTCTTTTCTTTGCTTGTTTAAGCAAATCGTCCTTTGACAAAGTATTTTTATTTTTCTTTTCCTCCGGCTCGGGCTTTGAAGCGGCGGCGGGCTGTTCGGTGGCTTTTTCTTCCGGCTGAACGGTCTCGGCAGCCGGCGCGTTATCCGCAAGAACGTCCTCGGGCGGTTTGTCCTCCTTGGGAGCTTCGTAGAACGGGTTGCTTTCGTCGATCGTTATCTGCTCGGCGAATTCCGGAGCTTGTTCCTCTTCCTCTCCGGCTTCTTCCTCGCCGAAGTCGTCAAAGCCGCTGAAGAACGGATCGCTGTCGCCCGCGCTTTTAAGCTCCATGATCTTGGGAGCTTCCGTCTCGCTTGTAACGACCGCGCAGTTATAGTTATCGGCGCTTACGGCAAGCAGCATATCGAGATCGCTTTCAGCGTCGATGCTCATATCTTCAAATTTCAAGGTAACGATCATATCTATTTTGGTCTGTCCCACCGCTTTCATTTCGGTCACTGCCGCCTGCTGAGAGCTTATCAAAGTCGGCTCGAAGTCCTCGTTTATTCCGACAGTCGTAACGCCGGTGAAAATATCCTCCAAAGCCGAAGCGATGACCGTTACGGACGCGCCGGGCTGAGAAGCGTATGCGGGAAATTTTTCCTTTATTTTTTCCGCGTGATCTTTAGCGGTATTTAATAATGCGCTTATTTCCATTTAGATCCACAAAACCTTTCTTAAAAATTTTGCTAAGGCTCATTTTTACTTGTTGAGCAGTTTGGCTTTTCTTTCCTTTGCGCGCTGTTTATTTTCGGCGACCTTATCGGCTATCGTCTGCATTTTTTCGGGAACAAGGCTCTCATCGTATACGCAGGAGAGAGAAATATCGTCCTCCGTGCCGTAGTGAGTTCTCTTCGTCATGTTCTTAACGACAGCGTTTTCAAAGACCGAAAAATCTCCGAGCTGAGAAGTAATGATCGTGTGATAGTCAAGAAAATCGTATTCGCTTCCGAAGGAGGTGTAAAGTCCGTCTGTTGAGACGTAAAGAGCGAGTATGCGCTTATCCTTTACAAAGAAGCTGTCGAACATCGTCGCCGCGTTGGCGTTGCACATCGACGCGGTGATGTTAGCGGGATTTGATTCCTCGTAGTCCATCAGCATCTTGGTCTCACCGTCGTCAAAGACCGCGACAAGGCTTCCGTCGCCTATCTGAAAGCCGAATATGTAGCCGTTGCCCGCGACCGCTGCTATAAGCGTTGTACCGTAGTAGGATTCAACGGGTATCTCGGCAAATTCCTCCGGCTTGAACGGCTTTTTTTCCTCCGCGGTAACGGGGTTGGCGTTGTAATGAGCGCGCACCTTGACGTTCCATGCGGAAATGACCTGCTTTTCGATATTTGTGATTATTGACTTATAGTTATTGGGGAAATTTTTCTCAAATTCCTCCGGGTCCTGATAGAATCTTTCTATAGTTTCAACAGCCGCCTCGGTCGCAGCCTTAGAACCGATATTGCTTCTGAAATGCTTTTTGCTTCCGTGACCGTCGGCAACTACGGCGATAGCGAAGCCGTTACCTACCTTGTAAGCCGAGCTGTCCTGACAAACCTTACCGGTCTTATCGTGGCTTGCTCCTCTGACGGAGTGGCTGAATCCTTTGAACATAATTAAACGTAACTCCTTTCGATATTAAAGTCTGTAAAAATTACCAACCGGTATCGAAAGAAACATCGCTTGTATCCTCTGAGCCGACAAGCTCCTGGATCTGCTGACCGAGAAGCTTTTGCTTTGATGCGTAAACGTCCTCTTCGCTAAGCTCCTGATTGGTCTCGTCCGAAAGCGTCATGCTCTTGCTTCCTATCTGTGAAGCGGTAACGGCAACGATCTTTATCATCGCGGCGAGCTGACCGCCCGAATAAGCGTGAACAACAGTGTCCTTAGAGCCGGTAAATTCCGCGAGCATATCATCGTTAGCTTCGTTTCCGATACCGAGGGCGGCTTTAAGACCGAATTTGTACCAGCTGTTGCTCTGAAGAGCTTTAAGACCCTCCTTGTAGTCGTCCGAGGGATAGCCGTCCGTCATAAGGAAGATTACCGGTGCAAACGACAGCGAGGGGGAATTGAGGAAGCTGTTTCTCGACATTCTGTCGCTAAGCTCCTTGAATGCCGCGCCCATGCTGGTAACACCTGCGGCGTTAAGTCTCGTCCACTCGAAGTCCTCTATCGAGATAGGCTGAGAGTACATCCATTTTACGCCGGTAGAGAAAGTAAGTACGGCGATCTTTACGTCGGTATCGGCTTCGCCGACCTTGCGTATCTCGGGGATAAGCTCTTCCATAACGGTGTTAAGCTCGCCCATTTTGGTTCCCTTCATGCTTCCCGAGGTATCTATCATGAAGAAAATAACCAGGCTCTTTTTGGAAACGGCGGTAGCTCCTAAGGGGTCGTCGTCGTCGAAATCCAGCAAGCTGTCAGCAGCGGGCGAGGTGTTTTCCTTAGCCGCAGCGGGGGCGGCAGCCTTTTTCTTGTTTTTATT
>CANQCJ010000196.1 GCA_947589205.1 uncultured Ruminococcus sp.
CCGTGCTCACCAACAAGCAGTGCATTATACAGCGCGATTTTGAGGGAGAAAGAATTTTTGTAGCGATCAACGCAGACGACGCGCCCTATACCGCGCATTTTGACGCGGGCTACGGTCTTGCGGACGATCTTATCAGCGGTCAGGTACACGATTTCGGCGGCGGCAGCGAGCTTCCTCCGATGAGCTATTACATCTGGAAATGTAAATAAACTGTAAATATTTTTTCGCTTTACTTGACAAGATAACTTTGCTTGTGTTAAACTTTTTAAAATGTATATTCTAAAATGCTTTGACGGGAATCAGTAGCGGCGCGTCCGGCGGCTTTCAGAGAGTCTGCGTAAATGGTGCGAGCAGACAGCGCGCGCGTTTTGCGAATTACCTCCCCGAGCTTTTCGTCTGAAAGCTGTGTGCGATTAGGTCGAAACGTTTCGCCGCGTTAAGGTTCAACGAGGTCTTGTTATAAGTGTACAAAAAAACGTACAGCTTTATACAGGATAAACTGAGGTGGTACAGCGGAAATTTTCGCCCTCCGTAAGTCTTTCGGCTTGCAGAGGGCATTTTTTATGCAAATATAGTTTTAATAATAAATGATACGGAGGAAAAGAAAATGACAGTTTTTGAAGAGCTTAAAAGAAGAGGGCTTATCGCCCAGATGACCGACGAAAAGGAAATCGAGGAGCTTGTCAACGCGGGCAAGGCGACCTTCTATATCGGCTTCGACCCGACCGCCGATTCTCTCCATGTAGGACACTTTATGGCGCTTTGCTTTATGAAGCGTATGCAGATGGCGGGAAATAAGCCGATCGTGCTTTTCGGCGGCGGCACCGCCATGATAGGCGATCCCAGCGGCAGGACGGATATGCGCAAAATGCTTACCAAGGAGGAAATAAACCACAACATCGAATGCTTTAAAAAGCAGATGACGAGGTTTATCGACTTTTCGGACGGCAAGGCTATCGCCGTAAACAACGGCGACTGGCTGCTGAACCTTAATTACGTCGATGTTTTAAGAGACGTCGGCGTGCATTTCAGCGTAAACAAAATGCTGACCTTTGAATGCTACAAGCAGAGAATGGAACGCGGTCTGACATTCCTTGAATTTAATTACATGATAATGCAGAGCTATGATTTCTACAAGCTTTACAAGGATCACGGCTGCAATATGGAATTCGGCGGAGACGACCAGTGGGCGAATATGCTCGGCGGCACAGAGCTGATCCGCAGAAAGCTCGGCAAGGACGCTTACGCCATGACGATAACGCTGCTGCTCAACTCCGAGGGCAAGAAAATGGGCAAGACCGAAAAGGGCGCGGTATGGCTCGACCCGGAGAAAACTCCGCCCTATGAATTTTTCCAGTATTGGAGAAACGTTGCGGACGCAGACGTTATGAAATGCCTGAAAATGCTCACCTTTGTGCCTATCGAAGAGATCGAGGAAATGGAGCGCACGATGGAGGGAGCGCAGCTCAACAAGGCTAAGGAGCTGCTCGCTTATGAGCTTACAAAGCTCGTTCACGGCGAAGAGGAAGCAGACAAGGCTCTCGAAGCCGCCCGCGCGCTGTTTTCGGCAAATTCCGCTTCGGAGAATATGCCCTCGACCGAGATAGCGGCTGACGAGCTTATTGGCGGCGGCATGAACATTCTCGACCTGCTGGTGCGCTGCGGTCTTGCGCCCTCAAAAAGCGAAGCCAGACGCTTGGTCACCCAGAACGGTATCGCCGTAAACGATGAAAAATTTACCGACCCCAAGGGCAGCGTAGACCTAAGCTCGGGGGAGGTCATCATCAAAAAAGGCAAAAAGGTTTTCCATAAGGCGGCAGTAATTTAATATAATTATATTTAACTTTAACTAATTAACAAAAAATTAAGTTTAAAATCGCCTTTAAAGTTAAAATATTACCGAAAATCACTATTTTAATATTGCAATTTTAAGGATTTTAATATAAAATATATATAGCGGGTCTTTTTAGCTAAAGCATAATAAATTTCCGACACGCTTTAAAATTTTTATAATCTTGAAAGATACGGAGGTAATCAATATGAAATTTGCCGATGGATTCTGGCTGAATCAAAGAGGCTACGAGGTCAACTACGCAAACCAGGCTTTTGAGATCGACGAGATCGAAAACGGCTTCAAGGTGGTAGCTACTCCCTTTGTCGTTTACAACCGCGCCATGATGCTCGGAAGCGCAAATCTCGAGATAACCTACACCTCGACGCAGGAAAACTGCATTAAAGTAAACATTACTCACCATAAGGGCTATGCCGACAACGGTCCTCATTTCAAGCTCAACGAGGGCAGCTATAAGCCGCAGGTGACTATCGACGACAAGCAGGCGGTGCTCGTTACCGGAAATACAAAGCTGGTCGTTTCAAGAGAGACCTGGAGCTTCCAGTTCTACTATAACGACAAGAGACTTACCGGCGGCGCGTGGAGGTCTACCGGCGTTATCTTTGAAAACGCCTACAGACAGCAGGCAAGGCTCGCGCTTCAGGCTGACGACACCTACTGGAGCTATCCTGCCGACAAAAACAGGACATACATACGCGAACAGCTCGATACCTCTGTAGGAGAATATTTCTACGGCTTCGGCGAAAGGTTCACCTCGTTCACCAAAAACGGCGCGGCCGTTGAGATATGGAACGCCGACGGCGGCACCTGCTCCGATCAGTCCTACAAGTGCGTACCGTTCTTTGTATCCTCCCGCGGCTACGGCGTTTTTGTAAACAGCTCGGACAAGGTATCCTATGAGGTATGCTCCGACACCGTTTCAAAGGTCTCCATGACCGTTCCCGGCGAAAATCTCGAATATTTCGTTTTCGGCGGAGAAAGCATCGCGCAGGCTCTCGAGGGCTATACCACCCTCACCGGAAAGCCGTCGCTGCCGCCCGCTTTCTCGTTCGGTCTCTGGCTGACGACATCCTTCACCACCACCTATGACGAGGAAACCATAAACTCCTTCATAGACGGCATGGCTGAACGCGATATACCGCTTCAGGTGTTCCACTTCGACTGCTTCTGGATGAAGGGCTTTGAATGGTGCAACTTTGAATGGGATAAGACCCAGTTCCCCGATCCTCCCGCAATGCTCGAAAGACTTCACAAGGACAAGAATCTTCATACCTGCGTCTGGATAAACCCCTATATCGGTCAGCGTTCAAAGCTGTTCGACGAGGGTATGGAAAACGGCTATTTCATCATGCGCGAGGACGGAAGCGTTTTCCAGTGCGATGAATGGCAGCCGGGCATGGCTATCGTTGACTTTACAAATCCCAAGGCCTGCGAGTGGTACGCTTCAAAGCTGCGCGCGCTCTGCGAAATGGGCGTCGATACCTTTAAAACAGACTTTGGCGAAAGAATACCCACCAAGGGCATAAAATACTTTGACGGCTCGGATCCGATAAAGATGCACAACTATTACACCTATCTTTACAACGAGTGCGTTTTCAACGTGCTTAAAGAATATTACGGCGAAAACAAGGCTTGCCTGTTCGCGCGTTCTGCGACTGCGGGCTGTCAGCAGTTCCCGGTACACTGGGGCGGCGACTGCTCGGGCAACTATAATTCCATGGCGGAGGTCGTTCGCGGCTGCCTGTCGCTCTGCATCTCCGGCTTTGGCTACACCTCTCACGATATGGCGGGCTTTGAAGCCACCGCTACACCCGACATCTACAAGAGATGGGCGGCGTTCGGTATGTTCTCCTCGCACAGCCGCCTGCACGGCAACCAGAGCTACCGCGTGCCGTGGCTCTTTGACGAGGAATCCTGCGATGTGCTCCGCTTCTTCACAAAGCTCAAGGGCAGACTTATG
>CANQCJ010000197.1 GCA_947589205.1 uncultured Ruminococcus sp.
GAGCATGGGAAAAAACGATAAAAAGATAGTTCAAGCCGTTGAAAGCGGCGAGCTTTCGATGGAGGAGCTTGACATATGCGTTCGCAGGATATTAGAGCTTATCCAAAAGGGTCTCGACGAAAAGACCGCCGCAAATTGGGATAAGGAACGCCATCACAGGCTTGCAAAAAAGCTTGCGGTATCAAGCGCGGTGCTGCTCAAAAACGACGATGCTATGCTTCCGCTCGACCCCAAACAAAGGATAGCGTTTATCGGCGCGTTTGCCGAAGAGCCGAGGTATCAGGGCGGCGGCAGCTCTCACATAAACACGATAAAGACCGTCAGCGCGCTCGAAGCGGTCAAGGGCGTCGCGGACGTTGTTTACGCGCGCGGCTTTAGACTTGACAAGGACGAGATCGACGAGGAGTTAGAGCGCGAAGCGCTGAACGCGGCGGCGGAATGCGATAAGGTCGTAATTTTCGCGGGCTTGCCGGAAAGCTTTGAATCGGAGGGCTTTGACAGAACGCATATGCAGCTCCCGCAGTGTCAGCTTGAGCTTATCGACAAGATAGCCCGGGTCAATGAAAACGTTGCGGTCGTTTTGCACAACGGCGCGCCGGTCGAGCTGCCTTTTGTAAGAGAAAACGAGGGCATGAGCGCGGTAAAAGCTCTGCTTGAAATGTATTTGGGCGGTCAGGCGGTAGGAGAAGCGACGGTAGATCTGCTTTTCGGAAAGGCTGACCCTTGCGGAAAGCTCGCCGAGACATTCCCGCTGCGCTTAGAGGACAACCCGTCGTACTTAAATTTCCCCGGAGAGGGCGACAGCGTTGATTACGCCGAGGGGATCTTTGTCGGCTATCGCTACTATGAAAAGAAAAGCATGGAGGTATGCTATCCGTTCGGCTACGGACTGAGCTATACGAAATTTGAATATTCCGACATAAAGGTGTCGGCGTTTGAGATAGACGAAAGGAAGCCGTTCACTGTCGAATGCACGGTGACTAACGTCGGAGAGCGCGACGGAGCGGAGATAGTCCAGCTTTACGTTCAGCCGACAGACCCGGGCGTTATCCGACCGGTCAAGGAGCTTAAAGGCTTTGTAAAGGTATTTTTGAAAGCGGGCGAGAGCAGGAGAGTAGTTTTCCGTCTCGATAAAGCCGCGTTTGCCTACTATTCCGACAGGATACACGACTGGTACAGCGAAAGCGGCGCGTACAATATCCTGATAGCCGAAAGCTCCGACAGCGTGCTGCTCGAGGAGACCGTACACTACAACGCTTCAAAGCCTCTCCCGGTGCGCTTTACGCTCGACAGCATAGGCGGCGATATTTTAGCCGTTCCCGAGGGCAGGCAGATGTTCGAGGAGCTTATCAGCCGCGCCGATATAGCCACAAACGGAGGCGCGGACAGGCTCGGCGAAAGCGGTCTGAAAATGGCTCTTGCGATGGCGAACGATATGCCCCTGCACGCAATGGTAAGCTTTTCGCCTTATCCTGATATTACAAGAGAAAAGCTGCAGGCGCTGGTGGATAAGCTGAATGAGATCGTCGGCTGAAAGGAGTTGGTATCATGCTGACCGCGATAAACGGTTACTTTGACGGTTCTTACATTGTCTTGAATGAAAAGGTAGCTTTAAAAAAAGGGCAAAAGGTAATTATCACCGCCGACCTCAGCGAAAAGCCCGCGCAGAAAAACGTTGACCTTAGCCGCTTTATGGGACGGGGAGAAAAAATGTTTGATGACGATGCGGGAAGGTTTGTTGAGGATTTAAGGGATTGACCCGGCTTGATACCTGTCGATATTTATACCCCGCGGAGCTGCTGTTCTGCGGGGATTCTTTTAGAAATCAGAGGTTAGAGGTGAGAGGTGAGAGATCTCTAACCTCTGACTTCTTAAAAAAACACTTGCAAATCTCCGAGCAATGTGTTATAATAGTAAAGAAGTAAAAACCAAGAAGGAGGCTCATCTAAATGAGAGCAGTTGTTACGGTGATAGGCAAGGACGCGGTGGGTATATTGGCCAAGGTCAGTACCGAATGTGCGAATTATAACGCGAACGTGGTCGAGGTAACGCAGTCGGTTATCGAGGACTTGTTTGCTATGATAATGCTGGTGGATATTTCCGGAATAAATACCGACTTTGCAAAAATGGCGGAGGAGCTGTCGGAAAAGGGCGAAAAGGAATGGGGATTAAAGGTCATCGTTATGCACGAGGATATTTTTAATTGTATGCACCACATATAAAAGGGGAACGCTATGATAAATCAGTATGATATTTTGGAAACTATCCGCATGATACAGGACGATTGTCTCGATATAAGGACGATCACAATGGGTATATCTCTGCTCGATTGTATAGATACGGATATAGATAAAGCCTGTCAAAAGGTCTATGATAAAATTACGCTGAAGGCTAAGGAGCTTGTCAGTGTCGGAAACCGTATAGAAAGGGAATACGGCATACCGATAATCAACAAGCGTATTTCCGTAACGCCGATAGCGATGATCTCGGCTGCCTGCAAATGCTCTCCCGTGCCGTTTGCAAGGGCGATGGACAAGGCGGCAAAGGCGGTGGGGGTAAACCTCATCGGCGGCTACAGCGCGCTTGTGCAAAAGGGCTTTTCGGACGGAGACCTTGAATTGATAAATTCTATCCCCGAAGCGCTGAGCGTCACCGAGAGAGTTTGCTCATCGGTAAACGTAGGCTCTACCAAGACCGGGATAAATCTTGACGCTTGCAGGATAATGGGCAGGATAATAAAGGAAAGCGCGGAAAAAACCGTTGATTCAGCCTGCTTCGGCGCAGCCAAGCTGGTGGTGTTCTGCAACGCGGTGGACGATAATCCGTTTATGGCGGGGGCGTTCCACGGCGTCGGCGAACCGGATTGTATGATAAACGTCGGCGTTTCAGGACCGGGAGTCGTGCGCGCGGCTTTGAGAAAATACCCGGACGCGGATATAACAAAAATTTCCGACGTAATAAAAGAGATCTCCTATAAGATAACGAGAATAGGTCAGCTTGTCGGCATGACCGCTTCAAAGCGGCTCGGCGTGCCGTTCGGCATCGTCGATCTGTCGCTCGCTCCGACCCCTGCGGTAGGCGATTCGGTGGCGCACATATTGGAGGAGATAGGTCTCGAGCAGTGCGGAACGCACGGCACTACCGCCTGTCTTGCGCTGCTCAACGACGCGGTAAAAAAGGGCGGAGTAATGGCTTGCTCGCGTATCGGCGGACTTTCGGGCGCGTTCATACCGGTCTCGGAGGACGCGGGAATGATAGACGCGGCAATTTCAGGAACGCTCACCATAGAAAAGCTCGAAGCCATGACGGCGGTCTGCTCGGTCGGACTTGATATGATAGTAGTCCCCGGCGACACCGAGGCGGATACTATTTCCGCGATAATCGCAGACGAAGCCGCTATCGGCATGGTAAATTCCAAAACGACAGCCGTCAGAATCATACCGGCTATCGGAAAGCAGGTCGGCGAGGAGCTTGACTGGGGCGGACTTTTCGGAAAAGGTCCCGTTATGCCGCTAAAAAAGCAGTCGGCTTCAAAATTCATAAACCGCGGCGGCGTTATCCCCGCACCGCTGCACTCGCTTAAAAATTAACGGAGAAAAATGTCATGATAATTTGCGATATGCACACTCACAGCAATATTTCCTTTGACGGTAAGGACGCGCCGCAGGCAATGTGCGAACGCGCGGCAGAATTGGGGCTTAAAGCCTACGCGCTCACCGACCATGTGGAATGCAATTTCTGGCTGCCGAGAAGCGAATACGAAAGCACCAACGATTACGACGCCTACGACTATCGAAGC
>CANQCJ010000198.1 GCA_947589205.1 uncultured Ruminococcus sp.
GGAATGCTTTTACGGGCATATCCACGGCGGGGCGAAGCATTCGAGCGCGTTCAAGGGTACTAAGGACGGCATAAATTATCATCTTGTGTCAAGTGATTATCTACAATTTATGCCGTATGATATAACAAAAATTGTGCAGAATGACAAATAGTTTAAAAAACACTGGAAATTTTATCGAAGGTGTGTTATAATATATCAGATATTTTATATTTTTACGGAGGAATAAAAAAATGAGTTTGAAATCGGTCAGCGAAATTGAAAAAAATAAGTCGGAGCTTGAAATAGAAATCTCCGCCGAGGAGTTTGAAGCGGCGGTGCAAAAGGCTTACTTAAAAGCCAGAAAAAACATTTCCGTACCCGGCTTCCGCAGGGGCAAAGCGCCCAGAAAGCTTATTGAAAAGGAATACGGCGAGAACGTGTTCTATGAGGACGCGGTGAACGATATCGCGCCTAAGATGATAGACGATGCGGTAGCGGAATCCGGCTTGCAGATAGTTGCGCGTCCGGACGCGCAGGTAGAGAGCATAAGCAAGGAAAACGGCGTTGTTATAAAGGCGGCGTGCTGGACAAAGCCGGAGGTGGAAATTTCCGACTATAAGGGAATAGAAGTGGAAAAGATCGTCAATGCTGTAACTGACGAGGACGTTGACAGCGAAGCAAATAAGCTCTGCGAAGCCAATGCGAGAATGATCTCGGTCGACGACAGACCGGCGCAGATGGGCGATATCACCGTGATAGATTTCAAGGGCTTCAAGGACGGAGAAGCCTTTGAGGGCGGCGAAGCCGAAAACCATGAGCTGGAGCTTGGAAGCGGTCAGTTTATCGAGGGCTTTGAGGAGCAGATCGTCGGACATTCTGTCGGCGAGGAATTTGAGATAAACGTGACCTTCCCGGAAGAATATCAGGTGGAGGAGCTTAAGGGCGCGCCCGCGGTGTTCAGGATAAAGCTTAAGGAGATAAGATTCAAGGAGCTTCCCGAGCTTGACGACGATCTTGTTAAGGATTCCACGGAATTTGACACGCTCGACGAATACAAGGCGGATATAAGAAGAAGCCTGGAGGAAAAGGCTGAAAAGGCTGCCGACAGCGCTGTTGAGGACAAGATATTCACCGCTCTCGTTGAAAAGATGAACGCGGACGTTCCGCAGATAATGTACGATAACCGCATAGATGAAATGCTTCACGAGCTAGAGCACAGAGTAGCTCCGCTCGGCATTACGCTGGAGGATTATTTCAGATTTACCGGTCAGTCGCTTGAAAGCGCGAAGAGAGTTTACGAGGAGCAGGCGAAGAAGGAGGTCGATTTGCGTCTTGCGCTCGAGAAGATCGCGGAGCTTGAAAACATCGAAGCGGACGACGAGTCGGTACAGGCGGAATACGAGCGCATAGCCAAAAGCTACGATATGGAAGCGGACGCGGTAAAAGCCGTTTTGCCGGCCGACGGCGTAAAGCTCGATGTCAGAGTAGCCAAGGCTGTAGAGCTTGTAAAGGACAGCGCGGTAATAAAGTAAGTAAGCATTCTCGCCTTCCATAACAGGAGGGCGAAATGTGCGTAAAAAAGAAGCAAACGCAAAAACAGACATTTTTTTCACGGGAGGTAATTTAATTTATGGCACTTGTACCCTATGTTGTTGAACAAACGTCAAGAGGAGAGAGAAGCTATGATATTTTTTCAAGGCTGCTCAACGACCGCATAATAATGCTCTGCGACCAGATAGACAACGCCACGGCGAGCGTTGTTATAGCGCAGCTTCTTTATCTTGAAGGACAGGATCCCGAAAAGGATATAGATCTCTATATCGACAGCCCCGGAGGAGTAATAACGGCGGGCATGGCGATATATGATACGATGCAGTATATAAAGTGCGATGTTTCTACTATCTGCATAGGCATGGCGGCGTCTATGGGAGCGTTTTTGCTCTCGAGCGGAGCGAAGGGAAAGCGTTTCGCGCTGCCTAACAGCGAGATACTGATACATCAGCCGTTAATAAGCGGCGGCGGACTTTCCGGACAGTGTACGGATATAAAAATTGCCTCAGACCATATGGTAAAAACGCGCGAGAATTTGAACCGCATACTTTCCGAGAACACCGGAAAGCCGATAGAGCAGATAAATATAGACACCGAGCGCGACAATTATCTTTCGGCGCAGGAGGCTATGGAATACGGACTTATCGACAGGGTAATAGCTCACAGGTAAATTAATCAGAGGAAAAATGGGAATGGATAATATAAAAAGATGCAATTTTTGCAGAAAGCCGGAGACTAAGGTAAAATTTATATTTTCAAGCAACGACACTCATATCTGCAACGAATGCGTAATGCTTTGCTATGAAATTTTAAACCAGCAGATGGCGGAGCGGGAAGCCGCCGCTTCTTCGCAGGAGCTTTATCCGAATAAGGGCATAGAGCTTCGCGCACCGGCGGAAATAAAGGCGTTTCTTGACGATTATATAATCGGTCAGGACGCGGCGAAGATAACGCTCGCGGTCGCGGTGTATAATCACTATAAGAGAGTTTTAGCTCTTTCCGACAAGCCGGACGACGACGGAGTAGAGCTTCAAAAGAGCAACGTTCTGCTTATCGGACCTACCGGAACGGGCAAGACCATGCTGGCTCAGACGCTTGCAAAGCTGCTCAACGTGCCGTTTGCGATAGCCGACGCCACCACGCTCACCGAAGCTGGCTATGTCGGAGACGACGTTGAAAACGTTCTGACGAGACTGCTTCAGGCGGCGGATTACGACGTTAAGGCGGCGGAGCGCGGTATCATCTACATCGACGAGATCGACAAGATCGCGCGCAAGTCGGAGAATATGTCGATAACGCGCGACGTAAGCGGCGAGGGCGTTCAGCAGGCGCTGCTTAAAATAATCGAGGGCACGGTCTCAAACGTTCCCCCGCAGGGCGGCAGAAAGCACCCGATGCAGGAATTTGTGCAGATAGACACGAAAAATATCCTGTTCATCTGCGGCGGCGCGTTCGAGGGTCTCGATCAGGTCATAAAGAAGCGCACCGATTCATCGTCGCTGGGCTTCGGCGCGAACGTTTCCTCTAAAAAGGAAGAAAGCAACATCATGAAAAAGGTCGTGCCGCACGACCTGATGAAATTCGGCATCGTGCCGGAGCTGGTAGGACGTCTGCCGGTAATAAGCGTGCTCGAGGAGCTTGACGAGGACGCGCTTTGCAGGATACTGACAGAGCCGAAAAATTCTATCATAAAGCAGTACGCCAAGCTTTTCAGCCTTGACGGCATAGAGTTTGAGGTGACCGACGAGGCAAAGCGGGCTATCGCGAAAAAGGTCATAGAGCTAAAGACCGGCGCGAGAGGACTGCGCGCGGTGGTGGAAAACACGCTGACGCAGATAATGTTCGATGCGCCGTCGGATAAGAGCATTAAACGCATAACCGTGACCGAACAGACGATAGACGGTTCTCAGCCGCCGCTGATACAGCGCGGAGATGAGCCGAAAAAGCTTGCGGTCAACGAGTGAAAATGTTAAAAAACTGTAAAGAAATCTCTGCCCGCCTTGAAAAGGCGGCGAAGGTGTGGTATAATTAATTGGTAACATAACGGAAGGGTGTGGATATCCGAATGGGTATAGCTGAAATAGTCGCAGGCTCGGTGCTTATCGCCGCAAGTCTCGTGATAATACTGATAGTTTTAGCGCAGGAC
>CANQCJ010000199.1 GCA_947589205.1 uncultured Ruminococcus sp.
CCATGTTATCGGGGTGGAGAGTCCTTCCCGTACCGCCGCCGGAGGCTACAGAGAAATACTTCTTTCCCGCGTCGGTGCGTTCCTTCTTGTAAGTACCCGCAACAGGGTGCTGGAATCTTGTGGGGTTCGTGGAATTTCCGGTGATGGAAACATCGACGTTTTCCTTCCACATGATAGCAACGCCTTCGGTAACGTCGTTTGCGCCGTAGCAGTTTACCTTAGCGCGGAGACCGTCCGAATAAGCCTTGCGGAAAACCTCCTTTACTTCGCCGGTGTAGTAATCCATCTCTGTCTCAACATAGGTAAAGCCGTTGATCCTTGCGATGATCTGCGCGGCGTCCTTTCCGAGACCGTTAAGGATAACTCTCAGCGGCTTCTGACGGACCTTGTTAGCCTTTTCGGCGATACCGATAGCGCCCTCGGCGGCTGCGAAGGATTCGTGACCTGCGAGGAAAGCGAAGCACTCGGTGTCCTCTTCAAGAAGCATTTTTCCGAGATTTCCGTGACCTAAGCCGACCTTTCTCTGATCCGCAACAGAGCCGGGAATGCAGAACGACTGGAGACCCTCGCCGATAGCTGCCGCGGCGTCGGCGGCTTTTGTGCAGCCCTTCTTTATAGCGATAGCGCAGCCGACGGTGTAAGCCCATTTTGCGTTTTCAAAGCAAATAGGCTGAATGCCCTCGACGAGCTTGTAAATATCAAGACCTTTTTCCTTGCAGATATCGGCGCATTCTTCAATAGAGCCGATACCGTAATTTTCGAGAACAGCAAGGATCTGCTTTTCTCTTCTCTCATATGATTCAAATAAAGCCATTTTTATGTACCTCCCTCTCTATTAGTTCTTTCTCGGGTCGATGATCTTTACGGCGTCGGCAACTCTGCCGTACTGACCCTTAGCCTTTTCAAAAGCGGTATTCGCATCGTCGCCGCCCTTGATGAAGTCCATCATTTTACCGAAGTTTACGAACTGATAGCCGATGATCTCATCGTCCTCGTTAAGAGCGATACCGGTAACATAACCGTCGGTCATTTCAAGGTATCTCGGACCCTTAGCGAGAGTGCCGTACATAGTGCCTACCTGTGAGCGAAGACCCTTTCCGAGATCCTCGAGACCCGCGCCTACAACAAGACCGTCCTCCGAGAACGCGCTCTGCGAACGACCGTAAACGATCTGTAAGAAAAGCTCTCTCATAGCGGTGTTGATAGCGTCACAAACAAGGTCGGTGTTGAGGGCTTCAAGGATAGTCCTGCCGGGAAGTATCTCGGAAGCCATAGCCGCCGAATGGGTCATGCCCGAGCAGCCGATAGTTTCAACAAGACATTCCTGGATAACGCCCTCTTTAACGTTGAGCGTAAGCTTGCAGGTGCCCTGCTGCGGAGCGCACCAGCCGATTCCGTGAGTAAAGCCGGAAATATCCTTGATCTCCTTTGCCTTGACCCACTTGGCTTCTTCGGGTATCGGCGCCGCGCCGTGGGCAACGCCCTGAGCGACGGGACACATTGTTTCAACTTCATGAGAATAAACCATATTCACATAACTCCTCTCGATATTCTGATGCTGCCGCGAAAAAACGACCGTTTCCGCAGCTTCATACAATACTATTATACTACATCTCGGCGAACATTTCAAGACCTTTTTCATAATTTTTTATTTTAATTAAATGCTTTTTTATAAAATATTGCCAAATTAAGGGAAACAAGCGCCGTTTCAAATAATTTTTCGTACCTTTGCGAATAATAATAGAAAAAACAAACCCTAACAAGAAAGGAAGCAAAAATGATGAAAAAATATATACCGATATCGGTTTTAGTCTGCGCGCTTATTTTGAGCGGCTGTTCGGCGTCAAGCTCCGACAGAGCAGGGACGGATAACGGAATAAACGGCGGCGTCGGCATGACGACGACCGTCACAAAGGTGAATACCGACAAAATGACCCGCCAGCCGGAGATAGTCGAGCCGGTTCAGGGCAAAGCGCTGTCGCGGGAAAAAATAGGATACGGTCAGGGCGTTCAGTTTGACAAGCTTAACCGTCCGCAGGGAGCGGTGGATTTCAAAAAATGCTACGGCGGCTTCAACGCCTGTGCGTTAAGAGACGACAGCGACGATATACTTCTGACCTTCGATCAGGGCTATGAGAACGGACTTACCGGTCAGATACTCGATACGTTAAAAGAGAAAAAGGTCAGGGCGGTGTTTTTTGTATTACAGGACTACGCCGAACGCAATCCCGAGCTTGTGCGGAGAATGATAGACGAGGGTCATATCGTGGGCAATCATTCGGTCAGCCATTACTCCATGCCGGAGCTGAGCGATGAGCAGTGCGCGGAGGAAATAAACGGAATGCAGGAATATATGAAGGAAAATTTCGGATATGAGATGACGCTTTTTCGTCCGCCGATGGGAGAATTTTCCGAGCAGTCGTTAAAAACCACCGAGGAATGCGGCTGCAAAACGATGCTCTGGAGCTTTGCATATGCCGACTGGGACACGCAAAACCAGCCCGACCCTGATGAGGCGTTAAAAAAGCTGACGGAACGAGCGCATAAAGGCGCGATATATCTTCTCCATTCCGTCTCGCAGACAAACGCGGATATTTTGGGAGAGCTTATCGACAATATACGAGCGAACGGCTTTGAGCTTGAAGCGTTAAAATAAAGCTGTACGGCGGCAACGGTACACCACTGTGTACATTGCCGCCTTAAATTTGAGTTTAAATAGTGTTAATATTATTGTCTTGACAAATTAAGACTCTGATGATATAATTTAATATTATAATAATGAAACAAAGTCAATTTTTTGCGTAAAAACAAAAAAGGGTGTATTTATATGGCAAATAAGATAAAAAGGACCGGGGGAAAACAGGACGCATATAAAGAGATGTACGATCGTCAGCTTGAAAAATTCGAGCGCATGGACAAAGAGGGTCAGACCTCCGGCAGCGACGATCTGAGGTTTTATACCGAAGAGGAGCTTGAAGCGATAGAACAGGCAAAGCGCGACGCCGCGCGTCAGGCGTATCAGGACGCTTACCTCGAGCAGTACAGCAAAAGCCGTTCGCAGACCAAAAGAAGGGTCAAGCCCTCCTCTCAAAGGTACGCCAAAGCCGCACGGCAGAAGCACAGGTCGGAAAATATTGAGTTTGGAACGCAAAACAGCTATGCAAATTCCAAAAAGGGCAGGCGCGCGCTAAAGCAAAAAAGCGCGGTATCGAGCGTTTTCAAAGGTATATTCGCCGTGATCTTTGTGCTTATCCTGCTTATGCAGCTGGTCATTTTCAGATATATAAGCCTCGTCGATTCGGTCGATACCGAAAAGCGGCTTTACGGCGACGCTCAGGCGGGCATCAGCGACAGCAATGTAAAAAACGTGCTTCTTATCGGAAGCGACGCGAGAGACGAAAAACAGCGCGGTCTTACCGATACGATGATAATGCTTTCGATAAACAAGGATACCAAGGAAATTACCATGACCTCGTTTATGCGCGACAGCCGGGTAGAGATACCCGGTCACGGCTTTGCAAAGCTAAACGCGGCGTATTCCTACGGCGGCGCGGAGCTGCTCATGGACACGATAGAATATAATTTCGATATAGATATAGACAGATATTTTTATGTAAGCTTTTATTCGTTTA
>CANQCJ010000200.1 GCA_947589205.1 uncultured Ruminococcus sp.
CGAGGTATCTCATGGGCGTCGGAACGCCCTCTAATATAATAGAAGCGGTCAGAAGAGGCATAGACTTTTTCGACTGCGTAATGCCGAGCAGGAACGCGCGCCACGCGACGGTGTTCACCTGGAGCGGCATAATGCACGCGCACAATAAGCGGTACGAGCTTGACGAGCGTCCTCTCGATACCGAGTGCGATTGTCCGACCTGCCGAAATTTTTCGCGCGCTTATATAAGACACCTGTTCAAATCGGGCGAGCAGCTTGCGGGCAGGCTTTGCGTTCAGCATAATCTGTATTTTTACAACACGCTGACCGAAAGGATAAGAGACGCGCTGGATAACGATAAATTCGATGAATTTGCCGACCGTTACAGCGGCGTTCTTTCAAGACTGACGGAGGACTGACAATGATAAAGCTTGTTATATTCGATCTTGACGGAACTATCGCGGACACGATAGAGGATCTTGCCGATTCGGCAGATCACGCGCTCGAGGAAAACGGCTTTCCGCCGCATACCTTAGCCGAATACAAGCGTTTTGTCGGCAACGGAGTAAAAAAGCTGATAGAGCGCGCCGTTCCGAACGGCACGGGCGAGGAGGAGACAAAGCGTATATTCGACAGCTTTTCGCTTATATATCAAAACGATTGTCTTAACAAGACGCGCCCCTACGACGGGATATGCGAGCTGATAGAGGAGCTTAGAGCAGACGGAATAAAATGCGCCGTCGCTTCAAACAAGCCTGACGAATTTTCAAAGCGCATAGTGTCGCATTTGTTTAAGGAAAACAGCTTTGATATCGTGATAGGAAAGCGAGACGGCATACCGCCTAAGCCTGATCCGATGATAATAAGAGAGATACTTGAAGGGCTCGGTACAGACCCGCACGAAGCCGTTATAGCGGGCGATTCGGACGTCGACGTTTATACGGCGCATAATGCGGGCATAAGGTGTATAGGCTGCGAATGGGGCTTTCGCGGCAGAGAGGAGCTTGAAGCGGCGGGCGCGGACGCTTTAGCCGTCACACCCTCTCAGATATACGGCATCGTCAAAATGTTAAATAATAATATGGAGGATACAGTTAAATGAAGGATTTTTACAAAAGCTTCGTAAAAGAGGAGCTTGACGAGCAGGGCAGACTTGTCAGCTTCGAGCTTGATCTTAAGGATAACTTCAATTTTTCCTATGACGTTGTAGACGAGCTTGCGCGTCTCGAGCCGAACAAGACCGCTATACTGTGGGTCAGCGAGACCGGCGAGGAAAAACGCTTCACCTACCGCGATCTTAAAGAGCAGAGCAATAAAATGGCGAACATGATGCTCGCTCACGGCGTCAAAAAGGGCGATTTCGTCATGGCGGTGTTAAAACGCCACTATGAATTCTGGTTTCTCGCCTACGGACTTATGAAGATAGGCGCGGTGCTTATCCCGGCGACAAATCAGCTCATGAAAAAGGACTACATCTACCGCTTCAAGGCGGCGGACGTAAAGTATATCGTAGCGACGGGCGAAAACGACGTGCCGCAGCATATAGACGCAGCGCTTGCCTCCTATGACGGCATGAAAGAAAAATTCATCACCCACGGTACTAAAGAGGGCTGGACGCAGCTGCTGCCTGAGATGGAAAAATATTCTGCCGAATTGGATCGCATACCTACTCAGATAGACGAGCCGATGCTTATGTATTTCAGCTCGGGAACGACCGGCTATCCCAAAATGGTGCTTCACAGCTACAGACTTCCCGCGGCGCATATAATAACCGGAAAGCACTGGCATCATCTCGACGAAAATTCCCTGCACCTGACCGTCTCAGAGACCGGCTGGGCAAAGTGCGCGTGGGGAAAAATGTTCGGACAGTTTATCGCGGGAGCGACAACGTTCATATACGATTTCGACCGCTTCAACCCGAGCGCGCTGTTAAAGGTAATACAGGACTATAAGCTTACGTCGTTCTGCGCGCCGCCCACCATGTACCGCTTCTTTATAAAAGAGGGCATAGAAAATTACGATCTTTCATCGCTCAAATACAGCTGCATAGCCGGAGAAGCGTTAAATCCGGAGGTTTTCAACAAATGGTACGAGTACACCGGATTAAAGCTTATGGAGGGCTTCGGTCAGAGCGAATCAGCCGTTATAATCGGAAATCTTTACGGAATGGAGCCTAAGGCGGGATCTATGGGCAAGCCTACGCCGCTTTACAAGGTCGGACTTGTGAACGAAAACGGCGAACCGGTAAAGCAGGGCGAGACCGGCGAGATAGTCGTTTACGGCGAGCAGGGCAAGCACCCGGGACTTTTCAAGGAATATTACCGCAATCCCGAGGAGAACAAAAACGCGTGGAGATTCGGAATGTACCACACCGGAGACACCGCCTATATGGACGAGGACGGCTATTACTGGTACGTCGGCAGGACGGACGATATAATAAAGTGCTCGGGCTACCGCATAGGACCGTTCGAGATAGAGAGCATTCTTATGGAGCACCCGAGCGTTCTCGAATGCGCGATAACGGCGGCGGACGATCCGATACGCGGCAAGGTGGTAAAGGCGACTATCGTACTGACAAAGGACTACAAGCCCTCGCCGGAGCTTGCCAAGGAGCTGCAAAATTATGTAAAATCCTCCACCGCGCCGTATAAGTATCCGAGAATAGTGGAGTTTGTAGACGAGCTGCCAAAGACCATAAGCGGAAAGATAAAGCGCAAGGAAATTCGCGAAAAAGACGCGGCTAAGTAAGAAAATCTTAAAATTTTGTAAACGCGCTTGAAAAACCAAAAGCGGTGTGCTATAATATAAAGGATATGTAAAACGCTGCGACCAAGAGAGTAAGCAGAACGTTAAGTTTTTTTGCAGAGAGGGCTCGCCGCCGGCTGTAAGCGCGCTTAAAAAACGAGTTCAATGCCGAAGTTCACTTGCGAGCGGTTTTGCCGAACGTGCTTTCAAGTAAGCAAAAACGTGCCTTTCGCGTTAAGGAAGAAAAGAGTGACGGCTCTTTTGGGTGGTTTATAAGCAAAGCCGAAATTTTTGGCTCTGTCCCGTTTTGCTTTCGGGGCAGAGCTTTTATATTTTTATATGGAGGAATGAAAAATGACCGAACAGCTTAAAGCGATACAGGAGCGCGCAAGGCAGGAGCTTGAAAGGGCTTCCGATCTGAAGGCTCTCGATGAGATAAGAGTCAGGTTTCTCGGCAAAAAGGGAGAGATAACCTCTATCCTCAAGCAAATGGGAAAGCTTTCCGCCGAGGAAAGACCGGTTATCGGACAGCTTGCAAACAAGGTGAGAAGCGATATAGAGCAGTCGCTCGCCGCGGCGCAGAGCGCGCTTAAGGAAAAGGCGGAGGCTATGAAATTAGAAGCCGAGCGCATTGACGTAACGCTGCCCGGAAAAGCCCCGAGGCTCGGCAGACCTCACCCGCTCAACGCGACCTTGGCGCAGGTAGAGGAGGTATTTCTCGGCATGGGCTTCGATATCGTCGAGGGACCCGAGGTAGAGACCGACCACTACTGCTTTGAAGCGTTAAATATGCCGAAGCATCACCCCGCGAGAGATACGCAGGATACGTTTTATATAAATGAAAACGTGCTTTTGCGCACCCAGACCTCGAGCGTTCAGATACGCACGATGGAGCGTTTGAAGCCG
>CANQCJ010000201.1 GCA_947589205.1 uncultured Ruminococcus sp.
CCTTGATCACCTCGCCCGGCGCCAACTGCTTCTCAACCTTATTGCCGTCAATCTCCAAAAATACCATGCCGCGCCCGGAGATATCCTGCAGGATGAATCCCTCGCCGCCAAAGACCCCGGCGGACAGCTTCTTCGTGAGCGCGACGCTCAAGGTCACGCTCTCCTCCGCGCAGAGGAACGCGCCCTTCTGGCAGATGAGACCCTGATGCTGGGCAAGATCGACGGGGATTATTTCTCCGGCTACGGTGGAAGCGAACGCTACGAGCGCGTTGTCCTTAGTCGCCGTGTAGGAAGCCATAAAAAGCGATTCGCCCGCGAACATCTTTCTTCCGAGACCCTTTAAAACACCGCCCTGAGTAGAGGTGTTCATTTCAACGCCCTCGCTCATCCAAGCCATTCCGCCCGACTGGGTGTACATTCCCTCGCCGTTGTTGAGTATTACCTCGACCGCCGGCATCGTGCTTCCGATCAAACGATATTGCATAGTATTATTCCTCCTGTTAAAAAAATATTTATAATAAGCGGTAAAGTAATTATTCCTTCGCCAATACCGCAGACGACACGAAAAAATTCCCGTGTCCGGCTAAAAACTATTCTTCACCGGTTATTAACTTGGTTAAAAGCCTATGCTCTTGCGCATAGCAATGATCCTCTCGTCAACGCCGTCGATGGTGTCCTTAACAATGCTCGATGTTCCCGCGACGAAGATCCTCGCTCCCGCGTCATACATAAGCTTTGAATTTTCGTTGGACATATTTCCGTCCGCGATGATCGTGATATTTTCCCTGCCTGTCTCTTTTAGAAAAGCGTTCATGCGCTTTACCTTGTCTATTACCGAGGGTATCAGCCTTTGTCCCGCAAAGCCGGGGTTTACGCTGAGCAGCAGCACGCCGTCAAGATAGCCGTACATCTCGTCGAGCACCCAGAGCGGAGTGCCGGGATTTAAAGCGATGCATGCTTTTGCGCCGATGCTTTTTATATACTGCATACATTTGTCGATATGCTTTGTCGATTCCCAATGTACCGACACCCAGTCTCCCTCGCGTATATCGAACCATTGCATTTTTTCCTCCGGTTCTTCGACCATAAAGTGAAAATCGAACGGCTTGTCGCTTATTTCTCTTAGCTGCTTTACATAGTCGACGCCGATAGTGATATTAGGAACAAATGTTCCGTCCATCACGTCGATGTGCAGAAGCTCAACATCGTTTCTTTCAAACGCTCTCAGGTAGTCCATTGTAAGGTCGAGCCTTACGCACATCATGGAGACCGAGATGAGTCCTTTTTCAAACATAAAATTATCTCCTCACTTTTTTACACTGTCGTCCCGACCGATAATAAGCCGGTCTATTACCCTGTCGGTAGCTTTTCCGTCTGTATAAGTAAAGTTCTTTTCAATAAATGCGTCCATTTTGTGGAAATCATAATCCTCTTTTTCCATCGCGTCGATGAGCGAATCAAAATCGCTTACTATCCTGCCCGGCACTATCTCCTCATACGGCTCGTAAAAATCGCGGGTGGCTTCGTAATATCTGCGGTCGAACGCATAGAAAAGCATCGGCTTTCTTAGCAGCGACATTTCGTAGATTATAGAAGAATAGTCGGTGATAAGCACGTCTACGATAAAGAGTATATCGTTTACCTCTCTGTAGGATGCCGCGTCTATTATGCGGCTTGCGTACTTCTTCGGGATAGAAACTCTTCTTGAAACGAACGGGTGCATTTTTATGAGCATTACGGAATTTGTCCTTTCAAGAAGCTCTCCGAAGCGGTCAAGGTCTATCTTGTCAAACGGGAAGTAAGCGTTTGTCGCGTTGTCGCCGCGGAAGGTCGGCGCGTAGAGGTATACCCTTGAAGCGTTTTTGCAGGCGGGAAATTCCCCGAGCATTTTCGCGCGGGTCTTTGCCTTGTAGTCCTCGTCAAAGAAAATATCCGTCCTCGGAATGCCCACCGGGTAGAATTTGCTCTCGCTTATCGCAAAGCCCTCGGCGTGGTGCTTTACCGAATGATAGGAGCTTACCGGCACATGGGTGTAGCATTTGTGTACCCTTGTGTTGAACGGCGGCGCGCCGGGTTTTCCGAGACGTTCAAAGCCTAACGACTTAAACGCTCCGCAGGCGTGCCATACCTGCAAGACCTTCTGATGCTTTGCGTAATCGACCTTGTATATCTCGGGATAGTAGTCGTCTATTATAATTATATCCGATGTTGCCAGATAATAGACGAACCGCGCCATTTTCCATGCAGGACGGGACTGATTTATGCTTGCTTTGAAGTCAAAGCGGAATTTGTATCGTTTGTCAAGTCCGCGCTCCAACATTCTTTTGTAGATAAACTCCTCGTTTCCGCCTATCTGAGCGCGCGAGCCGGAAGCGAAAAGTATGATATTTCCGTTTTTCTTCGCCGTTTTTGAAAACAGCTTGAACAGCGTCTGAAAGCCCCAGAGGTTTAATGCGTTTAGATCCTTTTTGAGATTTTTAAAAGCGTTCGTGAAGAATTTCTTTTTTCTTCCCCAGAAGCCGAGCGGCTTTGCCGGTTCTCTGTATTCCACCGCAAGATAATACTCGAAGCTGTCCATGTCGGTGGAGGACACCGCGTAAAACAGATTGTTCGCTCCCCTTTTCAGCATAAAGCTGACGGGGGGCTGATTGTTCAGCATTTCTATGCTGTCGGTGTCGATAAACGCGGGGTATTCTTTAGTCAGCGTCCGTTGCGACTTTACCTCGCCGCTCTCATTCAAAGTAAGCTCGCATACGCTGCCGCCGAGCTTTACCGTCTGATTTGTCTGCGAAGCCTTAAAGCTCATTTCCTTTTTGTGATCCTTGTATTTTTCAAATGCCGCAAGAAAATAATCTCCGGTCGCTATCGGCGATTCGTTGTTTGAGCACATGATATTGAGCGACAGCGAAAAGCGGTCTTGGGTAATATCCAGATGATCCGGATAGAACATTCTGCTTCTGTCGGAGGTAACAAATCTTATGCCTATATCCTTGCCCTGCGGCATATTTACAAATTTTCCCGAAATGTGCAGTATAACTCTTTTAAACTCGATACCCTCTATCAGCACAAAGGGCGCGCCCTTTGCTTTTATGCGCTCGAGAGCCTTCGCTCTTAAAAGCTGTTCTTCTTTTTCTTTTCTTTCCTTTTCTGTTTCCATGTTTTTTAGCTTTCCTTTTTTACTTATTTACAAACATTACCTTTATGGTAAATCGGTCTCTGTCGCGTATCGTTTCAAAAGCCGTTTCAAAGTCCTTCATTTCAAAGGTGTGGGTTATAAGCGAGGCTAAGTCTATCTGTCCGCTCTCGAAGATCTCCGCCGCGCTTTTCCAGTCGTTTATGCGCGAATTGTAGCTCGAGTTCCAGGAGCCGGAAAGAGTGAGCTGTTTTCTCAGTATCGACCAGTATACGTTCTTTTCAAGCTTCAGATCCTCCTCGGGATTTCCGACAAGCGTCACCCTGCCGAGCGCGCCCGCGGCTTTGACCGCGGTCTCTATCGCGCTGTTAGAGCCTACCGCTTCGATAGCAACGTCGGCGCCAATGCTTCCGGTGATCCGCTTTATTCCGGCGTTTATATCTTCGTTTTTAAGATCTATCGTTTCAAGCCCGAGATTTGAAACGATAGATC
>CANQCJ010000202.1 GCA_947589205.1 uncultured Ruminococcus sp.
TGTGCAGCGCTTGAAGCGGGCTGCTTTGCCGTCTCTTCGGACCTTGCGGCAGGCTTTGCGGCAAGTATTTCCTTTAGCTGCTTGTCATGTTCAATTTGAAAGCTTTCCGGGTCGGTGTCGGTATTTCCCGACAGTACGATCCTTACGCTGCATGAGAACATATTGAACACAAGCCGCGGAAACGCCGTTTCAATACCCGCCTTTTTGAGCACCTGCGCTCCTCCGCGCTTTAGCGAAACATTGAATATGCCGTCGTTCAAGCTGACGTCCGCGCCGTCAAAAAATCCGTTTACCACCGGGAAATCGGCTTTCAGAAATTGAGTAAGCTCACCGAAATATCCTGCCGTAAGCTTATCCGGAGTGTATTTTAAAAAGCATCTGACCTCGTTAGCTCCGAGAGCCTTTTGTGCATCGTTTTCAAATTCCTTTATCTGTTCAAAGCCGATAAGCTCGTCCGGACGAAGCGTAAGTCCGAGCGAGCCGTCATGCTCTGTATAGGTTATTTTAAGCAAACGTGCCGAACCGAGTTTTTCCGGCGCTTTTACAGCATAGCCTTCAAACAGTTCGGCAAGTGTGTGTTCCTTCATATCGCGCTTTCAGCCGCACAAAACTATGCCGCGGCTCTCCTTTCAACATTTTTCTCTCAAAGCCTGTTAATTTCTTCGATAAGCTTTTCAAGCGCAAGCTCCTCGCTTACCTTATACAGCATTTTTCCTCCGCTGAATATGACCGCGCAGCCGTCTCCGCCGGCAATGCCGATATCCGCTTCGCTTGCTTCGCCTATGCCGTTTACGGCGCAGCCCATTACCGCCACGGTTATATCTTTTTCACAGTCTTTAAGAGCGTTCTCTATCTTTTGGGCAAGCGGGATAAGATCTATTTTGGTCCTTCCGCAGGTAGGACAGGACACTATCCTTGCTCCGCTTCCCTTTCCTACAGCCTTCAGGATATCCTTTGCCGCGTATATCTCGTTTATCGGGTCGTCTGTCAGCGAAACACGGATAGTTTCTCCTATTCCGTCGCAAAGCAGCGAGCCTATGCCGACGGCTGACTTTATGATACCCATTCTGTGCGTTCCCGCCTCCGTAACGCCGAGGTGGAGCGGATAATCGCAGCGTGAAGCGAGCAGTCTGTAGGCTTGTATCATGGTCGGCACATCGGAGGATTTAAGGGATATCACTATATCGTAAAAACCGCAGCCTTCAAGGATCTCGGCGTGTCTCATCGCGCTTTCAACAAGCGCCTCCGCTGTCGGCGAACCGTATTTTTTCAGCAGATCCTTTTCAAGCGAACCGCCGTTTACGCCTATCCTTATCGGGATAGAACGCTCCTTACAGGCGTTCACGACCGCCCTTACCTTTTCCTCTCCGCCGATATTTCCCGGGTTTATCCTTATCTTATCAACGCCCGCTTCGGCACAGGCAAGCGCTATCCTATAGTCATAGTGTATATCCGCAACGACGGGTATACTCACGTTTTTTTTCAGCTCTCTTATAAGCTCGGCAGACTGTATATCGGGCACAGCCGCGCGTATTATCTCGCAGCCCGCCGCTTCAAGCGACCTTGCCTGTTCTATGCTTGCCTTTATATCGTGAGCCTCGATGTTAAGCATAGACTGTATATATATTTTCCTGCCGTCAAGTATAAGCTCTCCTACCCTGACAGGTCTTACCCTTCTTGACATTTTTTCACCTGCTTTTTTATTTTCACCTGAACAGCTTTGTTATATCGCTTACCGTTATCACGACCATGAGCACCATAAGCGCGGCAAGTCCGACAAAATGCACCATTCCCTCGTATTTCGGATCGACCGGCTTTCTTCTGAAAAGCTCTATCAGCAAAAATATCAGCCGTCCGCCGTCAAGCGCGGGCAGGGGCAGAAGATTCATCAGTCCGATATTTATAGAAATAAATCCGCCGAGTATGAGCATATCGCTTATCAGCGGCTTCCAGTCTATCTTGTTCTGCTCGTTTGTCTGGGAATCTATGACCTGATCTATCTGATCGACAATGCCGACGGGTCCGGAAAGATCGTTGAGCGAATAGCGGCCTCTTATAAGATCGAACAGCGATATATAAATAAGGCGCGAATAGGTCAGCGTTGATTTTACCGAATTTGACAGGCAGCTTACCGGAGTAAGCTTTATCGGTTTTACCATAAAGTCTATTATCAGTGAATCTCCGTTCTTTTCAAAGGTCACTCCGTCAAGCTCCTTCCTTTCGCCGTTTCGTATTACCGTCATGTCGAAAACGGCGTCCTCGTCGGACTGGAATTGATAGGAAATATCGTTTACGGTAAATATCCTCATTCCGTTTACGCCGACGATCCTGTCGCCCTCTCTCAGTCCCGTTGAGCGTGAGGAAGCGGTATCGGGGTCGTAAAAGCTTGAAACCGTTGTTGAGGTTATAGGTCCGGAGACTGCGGTGTTTATAACTATCAGCACAAAGCCTAAGATGATGTTCATTACAATGCCCGCTATAACTATAGTTATCTTCCTGAGCGGGCTTTTGTTGCAAAAAGCCCTGTCGCTGTCGCTGCCCTCGTCCTCTCCCTCCATAGCGCAGTAACCGCCGAACGGTACGGCTCTCAGCGCGTAAAGGGTCTCGCCCTTTTGCTTTTTTAATATCGCAGGACCCATTCCCACCGAAAATTCGTTTACCCTTACGCCGTTTTTCTTCGCCATTATAAAATGACCGAATTCGTGAATGAGTATTATCATCTCAAAAATAAATACGGCAGCGACAATACTCATGATCTTGGAAAAAACCGCCATGCTATCTCCTTTTTTCTTAAAGATTTCAGTTCAAACGCTTTATCCTCTGTTCTGTTTCTCTTCTCGAGCGTGCGTCCGCTTCAAGTATATCTCCCGCATTTTTCGGCTGATAGTTTTTTGTTTTTTCAGCCGCCTGCATTACAAGCTCCCCTATCTGCAAAAAGCTTATCCTGCCGTCGAGAAAAGCCTTAACGGCTATCTCGTTGGCGGCATTTACGGCGGCGGGGATAATACCTCCCTGCTGAGCTGCAAAAAGACAGGCTCTTAAACAATCGAACGTTTCAACGTCCGGCTTTTCAAACGTGAGCGTTCCGTATTCTGTCAGACTAAGCTCCCTCGCGGGACATTCTATCCTGTTCGGATAGACAAGCGCGTACTGGATAGGTATTCGCATATCCGGCGCACCAAGCTGCGCTTTTACGGAATTATCGGCAAATTCCACCGCGGAATGCACAACGCTTTGCCTGTGGACGATTATCTCGATCTGCTCCGGCTTTAAAGAAAACAGCCTCATCGCTTCGATAAATTCCAATCCCTTGTTCATAAGCGTGGCGGAATCTATCGTTATTTTGTTTCCCATGCTCCAGTTGGGGTGCTTTAACGCCTGCTCCGGAGTTACATTTTTAAGCTCCTCTTTGGTTTTTCCGTAAAACGGTCCGCCGGAAGCGGTGAGCAGTATTTTTTTGACCTGCGAGGGCTCTTCGCCGTGTATGCACTGGAAGATCGCCGAATGCTCGCTGTCTATCGGATAGATGCTTACTCCGCGTTCCTTAGCGCGCTTCATAACTATCTCGCCGCCCGCCACAAGCGTTTCCTTGTTCGCAAGAG
>CANQCJ010000203.1 GCA_947589205.1 uncultured Ruminococcus sp.
TCGGGAAAACCTGCTGATACAGCCAGTCCTGCAGCGGCAGATCGTCCGCGTAGGAACGCAGGAAGGTCATCGCCGAATGGGTGTGCGCGTTTTTGAACGACGGCATTATCAGGCTCCCTTCAGCATCGTATTCCTTTTCAAAGACGGTATTTTTAAGCCTTTCATCATCGGGCGTACCGACAAAGCATATCCTGCCGCCGTCTACCCAGACCTCGCCGTCAAACGGCTCGGGCGTACCCGCCATAGTGAGCACCTTGGCGTTTTTGAATCTTATCATTTTTCATCATCGTCCTTTCAAAAGTCTGCCGTTATAATAATTATATCACAGTAAGCGGACAGCGGCAAGTTACAAAACGGTTACAAAAAGACCAAAAAAACGGACTTTTCAACTGTTCTTTGAAATCCTTTTGTAATAAACCCCTTTATTTCACTAAGTTTTTAACACTTTCAACCGAGTTTTCAACAATTTTGAAGGCTCATGGCTTTTCGTTTCAACTGTCCGAAAAAATTCTTTGATATTAAAAAAAGAGAATAAAAACGTTCTGCAAAAGCAAAGCAAAATGTCATAAAATGTTATTTTTACTAACCCGCCCAAGCTTTTTCGGGGATAAAAAACGGACTTTTCAACAGCGCGTTAAAAACGCCGAAACGTAAGATCGTTAGTTTTTAACACTTTCAACCGAGTTTTCAACATTTATGGAAGTCCCCCGCTTGTTTTTTTCGACAGGAAAAACGCCGCTGTAATTTTTCGTAATAAAAATGTAACCAAATCTCTTGACACGGCGGGATTATTATAGTATAATTTAAATGTTGGGGTATTTTAAACGTCTGAAAGGAGCTTTGCGCTATGAGAATATCGCCTTATTTGTTTACGGCTCTGCTTGCGCTGCCGCTGTGCTCATGCGCAAATGCGATAGGTGATGCAAAACTCCCGCCGGACAGTCTGCCGGCTGTCAGCCGAACGGAGGGCGGCGCGGACAGCGTCTCGGACAGTACGGACGAGACCGCAGACGGCAGCGGTCTTTACGACGTGACCCCCATAGCGCAGGCCTGCAAAAGCGGCGACAGTACCGGATTAAGCGGGATACAGACCGATATTTTCAACAAGGTCAACGATATACTCGATGAGATAATTACCGAGGATATGAGCGATTACGAAAAAGAGCTTGCCGTTCACGATTATCTCATTTCAAATTGCCAATACGACAAGGGCGCGCTAAGAGTTATCCCCCGCCCCGGTGAAAACGCCGACAACCCATACGGCGCGCTTATCGACGGTCAGGCGATATGCAGCGGCTATACCACGACCTTCAGCCTTTTTATGCAGATATTCGATATTCCCTGCATCGTTATACATTCTACCGATATAGAAAATGACGAGCACGCATGGAACGCGGTGGAGCTTGACGGCAATTGGTACTATGTTGACGTGACGTGGGACGACCCCGTTCCGGACGGCGGGGACGGCATGATAACTCACGAATATTTTAACGCCACAAGAGAGCACATTTCCGAACGTCATATACTTACAAAAAATTCCCCCGAAACGAACAGCCTTGAATACACCTACGATTCGCAGTGCGCCGTAAGCGCGGATAACGCGGATATCGCCGCGGAATTTGCCAAGGCTCACAACAGCGACAGCATTACTATAAAATGCGCTGACAAGAAAGATGAGCTTAGCCGCGCGGAGCTGAAAAAGGTCAAAAGCGCACTCAAGGCTGATGGGCTCGAGCTGTACTACCGAGAGACCGTCGATACCGCCGACGGAAAAGCGGTGCACATTTTGCTTTATTGAGGTGACATAAAAATGAGATTTCGTCCATGTATAGATATACATAACGGCAAGGTCAAACAGATCGTCGGCTCAACGCTTAGCGACGCGCACGGAGCGCAGGACAATTTTGTTTCAACGCTCGATGCAGCGCACTATGCGCGGCTTTATAAAAGCAGGGAGCTTTACGGCGGGCATATAATACTGCTCGACCCTGCCGGCAGCGAATTTTACAAAGCCGATATAGAGCAGGCCCGAGGCGCGCTCAAAGCGTTTGAAAACGCCATGCAGATAGGCGGCGGGGTAAACAAGGACAACGCCGGGGAGTTTATTTCCATGGGGGCTTCGCACGTTATTGTAACAAGCTATGTTTTTTCAAACGGAGATATCAATTTTGAGCATCTCGGCGCGCTTGAAAAAAGCATAGGAAAAGAGCGTCTGGTGCTCGATCTGTCCTGCAAAAGGCGCGGAGAGGATTATTATATAGTCACCGACCGCTGGCAGAAATTCACCGATGTAAAGCTTAACGAAAAAACGCTTGAAACGCTCTCAAAGCACTGCGATGAATTTCTTATCCATGCCGCGGACGCCGAGGGCAGACAGCGCGGCATTGAACGAAAAGCGGCGGAGATCTGCGCGGCTTCGCCGATAAAATGCACCTACGCGGGCGGGATAGCTTCCTTTGACGATGTTGAAGAGCTTTCGCGTTTGAGCGGCGGCAGACTGGATTTTACCATAGGAAGCGCGCTGGATATTTTCGGCGGCAGACTGCCTTTTGAAAAGGCGGCGGCTTATACAAACTGAACAAGGAGAGGATATATATGGCAAAGAAAAGAATAGCCGTGGTTTTCGGCGGCCGCTCGAGCGAATACGATATTTCGCTGATGTCGGCGGCTCATATCATAAAGAGCATTCCGAAGGACGAATTTGAGGTCATCTGTATCGGCATAACCAAGCAGGGACACTGGATGAAATACATAGGACCTGCCGAAGATCTCAGCGGCTGGGAGCTTCACGCGGACAACGTTCCCTGTATTTTAAGCCCCGATACGCTCCACAAGGGCTTTATACTGCTCGAAGCCGACGGAAGCTTCGACTATCTGAAGGTAGACTGCGTTTTTCCCGTTCTTCACGGCAAAAACGGCGAGGACGGCACTATACAGGGTCTGCTTGAAATGAGCGGAGTGCCGTTTGTCGGCTGCGATATGATATCCTCCGCCAACTGCATGGATAAGGAAATGACGCATATTATCCTTGAAGCAAAGGGCATTAAAATGGCGAAGTATATCGCCATGCGCTGCAGCGAGATAGAAAAAACAGATGAAATAATAAAGCGGGCGGAATCGGAGCTTACCTATCCTATGTTCGTAAAGCCCTGCCGCGCGGGATCCTCCGTCGGCGTTACGAGAGCATCAGACGCTTCATCGCTTAAAGCCGGCATAATGAACGCGTTTCTTGCCGACAGCAAAATACTTATCGAACAGGGCGTTACCGGCAGAGAATGCGAGTGCGCGGTAATGGGCAACGACAAGCCGTTCGCTTCAAGGGTGGGAGAAATAAAAAGCGCGAACGCCGGTTTTTACGACTTTGAATCAAAATACGAAAGCGAGGCTTCAGCCACGGTGATACCCGCCGATATAAGCGAGAACGCTTCGGAAAGCATACGCTCCGCGGCTCTTGCGGCGTATACCGCCATAGGCTGCGCCGGACTTGCGCGCTGCGACTTTTTCCTCTGCGAAAACGATGAGGTCGTCTTAAACGAGATAAACACCATGCCCGGACACACCTCGATAAGTATGTATCCCAAGCTTATGGAGGAA